>NZ_CP071405.1:3900000-3986422 GCF_022647325.1 Pantoea deleyi | reverse complement strand
TGACGTGCCGCCGCGCGCGCCAGCTGGTTGGATTTACCCTCGACGAAGTTATCGAAGTTATGACGGTTATTCACATTGGAGCGATACGTGACGTCGGCTGGCGCCGGAACGTTATCCCAGCTGGGACGCACGATCTGCGCCGGTGCCGGACGAACGTGGCTCTGCACCGGCATCACGGGCGCGCTGACGCTCGCCATGACCGGCTGGCTCACCGCGGCCGCAGGCTGCTGAACCGGGCGCGTGCCGACTTCAAACCGCAGCGCCGGCACATTAGGCCCACAGAATTCATTCAGCAGGGCATTGATGCTGTTGAGGTATTTGTCCCGAACCCAGTCGAGTACGAAGCGATTTGGAGCATACAAGGCAAGCGTATTGTCGTTTAACTCAGCCTGCAGTGGACGGATCCACATGCTGAATTCGGTGGCAGGAAGCTCATCCTGCAAACGGGCAAGACACTGTTGCCAAAGCGTAAGTGACACGGCGGACTCCACTCGTACAAATTCGAAAAGAATAGTAGGCGTTACTCTAAGAAACGTTCATTTTTGACACAGACACTAAGAAAGCGCCTGCGACCGCTATCAGCGGTTTTCCATCCTGCAATCTCGGGAGGATCGTCAGCGGAAGGGCGGATCATAGCGCAAAGCGAGGCAGAGATCTTCCCTTTCTACACAGTTTTGATCGTTTTTATCCACAGGCCGGAAGCACGCAGAGAAGTTTACGCCAGTTGCGGGAAAAACCCCCAGGGATCTGGCGCAATCCGTGAAAAATTCGGGCGGCGTCTCATTTTATCCCCAGGATCCCCGCAGACGATCGCAATAAGATCCCGTGCGATCCTTGCGCTTTAGTGCGGACCCCGTATAATTCTCCACCCGACATTGCGCCCTGCGGTAAAATGTCGGAACTCAGCGGGCTGTAAGCGGGTTTTCAGGTACCGTTGCACGCGAAGTAAATTGACTCGGGACTGTACAATTATTACAATCCCGCCTCTTTATTAAAGACACATTGAGGCGTCGGTCGATTTACTGGCCCGAAACGCGTCACCCAGTGAAAATTTTCAAGTTTAGGTAGAAACCGCCATGAAACGCACTTTTCAACCGTCCGTACTGAAGCGCAACCGTTCACACGGTTTCCGTGCTCGTATGGCAACAAAAAATGGTCGTCAGGTTCTGGCACGTCGTCGTGCTAAAGGCCGCTCTCGTCTGACCGTTTCTAAGTAATAAAGCAAGCCCTGATGGGTAAGCTCGCATTTCCCAGGGAGTTACGTTTGTTAACTCCCACTCATTTCACTTTCGTCTTCCAGCAGCCACAACGGGCTGGCACGCCGCAAATCACTATTCTCGGCCGCCTTAACGCGCTGGGGCATCCCCGCATCGGTCTCACCGTCGCTAAAAAACATGTTAAACGCGCGCATGAACGCAACCGGATCAAGCGATTGACCCGCGAAAGCTTTCGCCTGCGTCAGCATGAACTGCCGTCGATGGACTTCGTGGTCGTCGCGAAGAAGGGGGTTGCCGATCTGGACAACCGTATGCTGGCGGAAGCGTTGGAGAAATTATGGCGTCGTCACTGTCGCCTGGCGCGCGGCTCCTGATCGTCCTGATACGCGTCTATCAACGCGGTATCAGTCCATTACTGGGACCACACTGTCGGTTTCATCCTACCTGCTCTCATTATGGAATTGAGGCGTTACGCAGGTTTGGCCTGATAAAAGGCAGTTGGTTGACGTTAAAACGCGTATTAAAATGCCACCCCTTGAACCCGGGTGGTGACGATCCTGTGCCGCCAAAAACCTTTGATACCAGAGAACATTAACGATGGATTCGCAACGCAATCTCTTTCTCATCGCTTTTCTGTTCGTGTCCTTTATGATCTGGCAAGCCTGGCAGACGGACCACGCTCCGCAGCCACAGCAGACCCAGACCACACAAGGCACCAACAGCGTAGCGGGTGATACCGCCAGTCAGGGTGTACCGGCCAGCGGTCAGGGCCAGACGATCACCGTTAAGACTGATGTCCTGTCATTGAATATCAACACCCGCGGCGGTGATGTTGAGCAGGCTCAGCTGCTGACTTTCCCGGACAAACTGGGTTCTGATCAGCCGTTCCAGCTGCTTGAAACCACGCCAGCGTTTGTTTATCAGGCTCAGAGCGGATTAACCGGTCGTAACGGCCCGGATAACCCGAACAACGGCGCGCGTCCGCTGTTCACTGCGGCGCAGGATCACTTCGAGATGGCCGATGGCCAGTCCGAGCTGCGTGTGCCGATGACCTTCACCGCTGAAAATGGCGTGGTTTACACCAAAACCTTCATCTTCAAGCGTGGCGAATATGCCGTTAATGTCGATTATCATGTCAACAACACCACTCAGCAGCCGCTGGAAGTGTCCCTGTTTGGCCAGCTGAAGCAGACCATCGATCTGCCTAAGCATCGCGATACCGGCAGCAACAACTTTGCTCTGCACACCTTCCGTGGCGCGGCTTACTCCACCAGCGATTCGAAATATGAGAAGTACAAATTCGACACCATCGCGGATAACGAGAACCTGAGCGCGACGACCAGCAATGGCTGGGTAGCGATGCTGCAGCAGTACTTTGCCACGGCCTGGGTGCCGCGTACCGACGGCACCAACACCCTTTACACCAGCAACCTGGGTAACGGCGTTGCGGCGATTGGCTACAAATCTGCACCGGTCACCATTGCCGCAGGCGCACAGCAGAATCTGGGTGCAACGCTGTGGGTCGGCCCGGAAATTCAGGACAAGATGGCCGCGATTGCGCCGCACCTTGATCTGACCGTCGATTACGGCTGGTTGTGGTTTATCTCTCAGCCGCTGTTCAAGCTGCTGAAATTTATCCACAGCTTCATCGGTAACTGGGGCTTCTCCATTATCGTCATCACCTTCATCGTGCGTGGCATCATGTACCCGCTGACCAAAGCGCAGTACACCTCGATGGCCAAGATGCGCATGCTGCAGCCAAAAATTCAGGCTATGCGTGAGCGTCTGGGTGATGACAAGCAGAAGCAGAGCCAGGAAATGATGGCCCTGTATAAAGCAGAGAAAGTGAATCCGCTGGGTGGCTGTCTGCCGCTGGTGATTCAGATGCCCATCTTCCTGGCGCTCTACTACATGCTGTCAGGCTCGGTTGAACTGCGTCATGCACCATTTGTTCTCTGGATCCATGACCTGTCAGCGCAGGACCCTTACTACATCCTGCCGATTCTGATGGGTATCACCATGTTCTTCATTCAGAAGATGTCACCGACCACCGTGACCGATCCGATGCAGCAGAAGATCATGACCTACATGCCGGTGATCTTTACCGTCTTCTTCCTGTGGTTCCCGTCAGGTCTGGTGCTGTACTACATCGTCAGCAACCTGGTGACCATTCTCCAGCAGCAGCTGATCTATCGCGGCCTGGAAAAACGTGGTCTGCATAGCCGCGACAAGAAGAAAGCGTAAGCCCTCGCGGGCACTGTCCCGCGCGGAAAAAGTCTAATCTCAGGCGGTCAAAGCGACCGCCTGTGTTTTTTGTAGCGAGAGAAAATTTATGAGCCACAGCGATACTATTGTTGCCCAGGCAACGCCGCCCGGCCGTGGCGGCGTCGGTATTCTGCGCGTCTCCGGCGCGCAGGCGGCAGAGGTCGCCCGTCAGCTGCTGGGCAAGCTGCCGAAGCCGCGCTATGCCGACTATCTGCCTTTCACTGACAGCGACGGCGGCGTGCTGGATCAGGGCATCGCGCTGTGGTTCCCCGGTCCTCACTCCTTTACCGGCGAAGATGTGCTGGAGCTGCAGGGCCATGGCGGCCCGGTGATCCTCGATCTGTTGCTGAAGCGCATCGTGGCGCTGCCGGGCGTGCGTATCGCCCAGCCGGGTGAGTTTTCGGAGCGGGCGTTTCTGAATGACAAGCTCGACCTGGCGCAGGCCGAAGCGATTGCCGACCTGATCGATGCCAGTTCTGAGCAGGCGGCCCGTTCGGCGGTCAACTCGCTGCAGGGCGTCTTCTCCACGCGGGTTAACGCCCTTGTGGAGGCGCTGACTCACCTGCGGATCTATGTCGAAGCCGCTATCGACTTCCCGGATGAGGAGATCGACTTCCTCTCTGACGGCAAAATCGAAGCGCAGCTGAACAGCGTGATCGACGATCTGGATGCCGTCCGTGCCGAAGCGCGTCAGGGCAGCCTGCTGCGTGAAGGGATGAAGGTGGTAATCGCGGGGCGGCCTAACGCGGGCAAATCGAGCCTGCTGAACGCGCTGGCAGGCCGTGACGCCGCGATCGTCACAGACATTGCGGGCACCACCCGTGACGTTCTGCGCGAGCATATCCATATCGACGGCATGCCGCTGCACATCATCGACACCGCCGGGCTGCGCGAGGCCAGCGACGAAGTAGAGCGCATCGGGATTGAGCGCGCCTGGCAGGAGATTGAACAGGCGGATCGCGTGCTGTTTATGGTGGACGGCACGACGACCGATGCCACCGAAGCAGCGGCTATCTGGCCCGATTTCATCTCCCGTCTGCCGCCGGAACTGCCGGTGACCGTGGTTCGCAACAAGGCGGATGTCACCGGTGAGCCTCTGGGGCTGAGCGAGATCAACGGCCATACGCTGATTCGCCTGTCGGCGCGCACCAGCGAGGGTGTTGAGGCGCTGCGCGATCACCTCAAACAGAGCATGGGCTTCGCCGGCAATATGGAGGGGGGCTTCCTGGCACGCCGTCGTCATCTGCAGGCGCTGGAGCTGGCGGCAACGCATCTGGATCAGGGCAGAGCGCAGCTGCTCGGTGCCCGGGCCGGTGAACTGCTGGCGGAGGAGCTGCGCGTGGCGCAGCAGGCGCTGAGCGAGATCACCGGCGAGTTCACCTCCGACGACCTGCTGGGCCGCATCTTCTCCAGCTTCTGTATCGGTAAATAATCCCCAGGCCTGACGGCGTCCGCCGTCAGGCCCGTTGCTGTTCCGGTTATTCCCGCTTCTGCCCCATTCTTGCTGATATGTTATTTTGCGGCGGCACCGCGTTGTCGTATAACGGTAGAGGCGCCGATCTGCGGGGCGGCCAGCGCGCGCCGCGCATTGCCCCGTTCCGCATCCGGCCGGAAGCAGACCCACTACGTGAACATTCCTGGCCGACCCTTTTGCCAGAAGAAAGGAGAGTTGCATGAGTACACCGCTCGACAATGCCGCACTGGATACCCTGTTCCACGACGCCCGCACCCACAGTTACTGGCAGGATAAGCCGGTCGACCACGCGCTGCTGGAACAGCTCTACGAGCTGACTGTGCTGGGCCCGACCTCGGCAAACTGCCTGCCCGCGCGTTTTGTTTTCGTCACCTCGGCGGAGGGCAAAGAGAAGCTGAAACCGGCCCTCTCTTCCGGCAATCTGGATAAGACCCTGAGCGCGCCCGTGACGGTGATTGTGGCCTGGGACCGCGAATTCTATGAGCAGCTGCCCGCGCTCTTCCCGCATGCGGATGCGCGCAGCTGGTTTACCGGCAGCCCGGAAGCGGCGAAAGAGACCGCCTTCCGCAACAGCAGCCTGCAGGCGGGTTACCTGATCCTCGCGGCCCGTTCGCTGGGGCTTGATGCCGGCCCGATGTCCGGTTTCAACCCGGAAAAAATCAACGAGGCGTTTTTCCCGGATGGCCAGTATCAGGTTAACCTGCTGATTAACCTGGGCTACGGCGAGGCGTCGAAACTGCATCCGCGCCTGCCGCGCCTGAGCTTCGAACAGGCAAGCCGCTTCGCCTGATGCGCTTTGCGTCGCGATGGTGATCGCGACGCATCTCTCATATCCCTTTCTGCCCGTCTGCGCTTTCTGCTCATCCTATTCCGAATTTGGCCTCTTCTTTGTGTTGTCGGGTGCAATGCGTTAAGAAAATTCTTACAATGCCACTGATGATTATCTGACCATTTTCACGGAGCGACAGATGGCTGGTCATTTTGTACGCTGGACGGGCGACCCCGCCTTTCCGGCTCATGATTTACGCATCCCCCAGGCAATTACGGACACGGCTCAGCAGTTTGCTGACAAGCGGCGTGGGCGGTTTCTTGCCGCACGAACCCTGCTGGCACAGCTGATGCTGCGGGTGTATGGCATTCAGGAGCTGCCGCGCCTGACTATCCAGAGCAACGGACGCCCGGTGTTTGCCGACAGCGATCTGCCCGATTTCAGTATCGCCTACACCGGCAATACGGTGGGGGTGCTGCTGGCGGAAGAGGGCGGACGGGCCGGTCTGGATATGGAGATTGTGCATGCGCGCAGCCGGCAGACGCAGGCGCAGCTGATTCAGGCATTAACCTCCGGCGAGCTGGCCTGGATCAACGCTCAGCAGGATGTCATGGAAGCGGTGACGCAGATCTGGACACTGCGGCAGAGCATTCTCAAGCTGACGGGTGAGGTCGCACGGGGGATCGATTCGCTGCGGCTGTTGCCCGGCGCGGGGCGGCTGCGTTCGTCGCTCTATCCCGATATTCAGGTGGTGTGTGATGCGGAGCCGATGCTGGTCTGGTCCTGTGCCCTGTCGTCGGCGACCCAGCGTCTGCATCTCTGGGAGATGGACAGTGACTTTCAGTGGCGCGCATTACGCGAAATAGAGATGGGAAAACCCAATATCGGACCGCATGCCCTGCGGCTCACCAGCCTGCCAGGCGAACGCAGGCTGCAT
Source organism: Pantoea deleyi (assembly GCF_022647325.1). NCBI lineage: Bacteria > Pseudomonadati > Pseudomonadota > Gammaproteobacteria > Enterobacterales > Erwiniaceae > Pantoea > Pantoea deleyi. The sequence goes on along the minus strand of NZ_CP071405.1, from coordinate 3,979,760 downwards.
CCTGAAACGTGAGCAGGCCGCCACCCGCAGGTGGCGGCCATCAACGGGATTAGTGCGCGTCGATAAAGACAATCTTCAGCACAAACAGCAGGGCGACGATCACCACGCAGGGGCTGATTTCACGCCAGCGCCCGGTGCCGACCTTCATGACGCAGTAAGCGATGAACCCCAGCGCGATGCCTTCGGTGATCGAAAAACTGAACGGCATCATGGCGGCGGTCACAAAGGCCGGAACGGCTTCCGTTAAGTCATCCCAGCGTACGCGTGACAGGCTGGCCGTCATCAATACCCCAACGTAGATCAGCGCGCCTGCTGCTGCGTAGCCCGGCACCATCGCGGCCAGCGGTGACAGGAAGGTTACCAGCAGAAACAGCAGGCCGGTCACTACCGCCATCAGGCCGGTACGTCCCCCGATCGCCACACCCGAAGAGCTTTCGATGTAGGCGGTCACGGAGGAGGTACCAGCCAGCGCGCCACTTACCGAGCTGATGCTGTCGACATAAAGCGCCTGCTGCATCCGTGGAAAGGTGCCACTCTCGTCGGTCAGGCCCGCTTTGTCGGTGACGCCAATCAGCGTGCCGGAGGAGTCGAACAGGTTAACCAGCATAAAGGAGAAGATGACGCCCGCCATGCCGATGTTAAACGCGCCTTTGATATCCACCTGGCCGACCACGGAGGAGACAGAGGGCGGCGCGGAGAAGAGGCCGACGAACTTCACGTCGCCCAGCATCCAGCCGATCGCGGTGGTGATCACCATGGAGATCAGCACCGCCGCATGAATATTGCGTGACGCCAGAATAGCGATAATAAAGAAGCCCAGCGCCCCCAACAGCACGCTGTGTGAGGTCAGATTTCCTACCGCCACCAGGGTATCGGGGTTCGGCACGATGATACCGGCATTCTTCAGCCCCATCATGGCGATAAACAGGCCAATACCGGCGGTAATGCCGACGCGCAGGCTCAGCGGAATATTGGCGATCATCCAGTAGCGGATCCGCAGCAGCGTCAGGATCAGCAGGCCAACCGCACCCCAGAAGATCGCGCCCATGCCGACCTGCCACGAATAGCCCATCGCCCCGACCACCACAAAGGCGAAAAAGGCGTTCAGCCCCATCGCAGGCGCCAGCGCCACCGGCAGATTGGCAAATAGTCCCATCAGGATGCTGCCGAAGGCGGCAATCAGACAGGTGGTCACAAACACGGCCTGCGTATCCATACCGGCGACGCCGAGGATCTGCGGATTGACGAAGACGATATAGACCATCGTCAGAAAGGTGGTGATACCCGCGATCACTTCGGTACGCACCGTGGTGCCATGTTCCTGCAGCCTGAAGATGCGCTGCAAAACGCCTTGCTTGCTCATGCCATTCATCCGGAAGAAAAATTCATCGGCGCGTATCCTGGCGATTTTACCGGGGCAATACAATGATTTTTCGCAACCGATTGCCAGTCTCGCAATCTGCGCTGAGTGCGGTAGAGTGTGGAGCACACCCCTGAATCAAAGGATAGAGTCTGATGTCAGTAGAATGCGTCTTTTTCGATTGCGATGGCACGCTGGTGGACAGTGAGTTGCTCTGCACCCAGGCCTACGTCAACACCTTTGCCCGTTACGGCCTGGCGCTGTCGCTGCAGCAGATGTTTGAAAAGTACAAAGGCGTCAAACTCTACGACATCATTCGTGACGTCGGCGACGCGCATCAGATCACGCTGCCGATGGAGGAGGTGGAAACCGCCTACCGGGCGGAAGTGGCGCGGCTCTTCGATCAGCATCTGCAACCGATCGCTGGCGCGAAGGCGCTGGTTGAGCAGATTACCGTGCCGATGTGCGTGGTCTCAAATGGAACCGTCAAAAAGATGCAGCATTCGCTGGGCTTAACCGGGATGCTGTCGCTGTTTGAGGATCGGCTTTATAGCGGCTATGACATTCTGCACTGGAAACCCGATCCGGAACTGATGTACCACGCCGCGGAGCAGATGCAGGTGCCGATCGAGCGCTGCATCCTGGTGGATGACTCCGAAGCGGGCGCCCGCGCCGGTATCGCCGCCGGGATCCCGGTCTACTACTACTGTGCCGATCCGCACAATCCTGATCTGGACCATCCGCTGGTCACGCGCTTCGACGATATGGCGCAGCTGCCTGCGCTGTGGCGTGCCCGCGGCTGGGATCTGGTGTCACGCGGCGCGGTCAGCTGACCAAGTGACGGGTATCGAGGCGTTTCAGTGCCATCCCCAGCAGCAGGCTGCCGCCCAGCGTCAGCCCGAACACCCACGGCAGGTCGAGCCACGGCCGCGACATATCGTCGTAGTGATGCGTGCGCAGATAGTGAATAAACAGTGCATGAAAGCCGTAGATCGGCAGTGAATAGCGCGCAATCACGGTAAATCCGGGCAGCGTGCGCTGATTCAGGCTGTTTTTGAAGACGACCAGCAGGCTGATGGCGGCAATAAACACCAGCGGACCACAGTAGAGATACCACGTATCGTTAAAGGCGCCGTTCACGATCAGCGCCTTTTTCGTGCCCAGCGTAATGCCAATCACACAGGCGATAAACAGCCCGGCCGCCAGCGGCGTCAGGCCGCGCCGCTGTGTCTCCATGCTGCCGATAGCCCGTCCCAGCAGCGCATAAAGCAGGTAGTAAATGCTGTCGCCACTGACATAGAGGTTGACCGGCAGGAAATGGAACGGCCCCAGCGACTGGCTGACCGTATTAGGGTTGGCGAGCACCGCCAGCACCAGCACCAGCAGCGCCACGTAACGCGCCTGCACGTTTTTGACCTGAATCAGCGGCGACAGCAGATAGATGCCGATCAGCGCAAAGAAAAACCACAGATGATAAAAGACCGGTTTCTGCAGCATCTTCAGGATCGACCGCCCCTCGCTGATGGGCGTCAGCCAGGTGATATAGGCCAGGGAGACCGCGCTGTAGAAGAGCAGGCAGAGCACCAGCCGCAGCATATGGCGCGGCTGGGCGCTGCGTTCGCCGAAGAACAGGTAGCCGGAGATCATAAAGAACAGCGGCACACAGACGCGCGAGGCGGAATTGAGCAGGTTTGCCACATCCCAGGTCGTGCCGGTTACCGCCATCGGCCCGGTGATATACCAGGTGGTGGTGTGAATCACGATCACCATCAGGCAGGCGACCGCGCGTAAATTGTCGATCCAGTATATCTTCTGCGGCATGGCGTCCTCTTGCGCATAGCGTCCGTGCGGAAAAGGGTAGCCAAATGCGACCCGGTCAACAACTGCCGTCAGCACGATTCGGAGCCATCTGTATGGCTGCCCACCCGCCTGTCTGCACGGCCCGGCAGCGGCAGGGATTTACGGCTGCACATCGCGCGGTCAAAGGGTATACTGTCGGCCTCTTTTTTTAATCTAACCGAAGCGCGTGCACACTCAACATGCAAAAGTTTGATACCAAAACCTTTCAGGGGCTGATCCTGACCTTGCAGGATTACTGGGCGCGTCAGGGCTGCACCATTGTCCAACCGCTGGACATGGAAGTGGGCGCTGGCACTTCACATCCTATGACCTGCCTGCGCGCACTCGGCCCGGAGCCGATCGCCGCCGCTTACGTGCAGCCATCGCGCCGTCCGACCGATGGCCGTTACGGTGAAAACCCGAACCGTCTGCAGCACTATTACCAGTTCCAGGTGATCATCAAACCTTCACCGGACAACATTCAGGAGCTCTACCTGGGCTCGCTGAAAGAGCTGGGTATGGATCCGACGGTGCATGACATTCGCTTCGTGGAAGATAACTGGGAAAACCCGACGCTGGGTGCCTGGGGACTCGGCTGGGAAGTCTGGCTCAACGGCATGGAAGTGACGCAGTTCACCTACTTCCAGCAGGTGGGTGGCCTGGAGTGTAAGCCGGTGACCGGTGAGATCACCTACGGCCTGGAGCGTCTGGCGATGTACATCCAGGGCGTCGACAGCGTGTACGATCTGGTCTGGAGCGACGGCCCGCTGGGGAAAACCACCTACGGCGACGTGTTCCATCAGAACGAAGTGGAGCAGTCCACCTATAACTTCGAATACGCCGACGTTGATTTCCTCTTTACCTGCTTCGAGCAGTACGAGAAAGAGGCGCAGCATCTGCTGGCGCTGGAAAAACCGCTGCCACTGCCCGCTTATGAACGCATTCTGAAAGCGGCGCACAGCTTCAACCTGCTGGATGCCCGTAAAGCGATCTCGGTGACGGAGCGTCAGCGCTACATTCTGCGCATTCGTACCCTGACTAAAGCCGTGGCTGAAGCTTACTACGCCTCTCGCGAGGCGATGGGCTTCCCGATGTGCAATAACAAAAAGTAAGAGGCAGCCATGACTGAACAAACCTTCCTGGTGGAGATCGGCACCGAAGAGCTGCCACCAAAAGCCCTGCGCAGCCTGGCAGAAGCCTTTGCCGCACAGGTGACCGCTGAACTGGATGCAGCCAACCTGAGCCACGGCGAGGTCAGCTGGTTTGCTGCACCGCGTCGTCTGGCGCTGAAAGTCGCAAATCTGAGCGCCGCACAGCCCGATCGGGAAGTGGAGAAGCGCGGCCCGGCCGTCGCGGCTGCCTTTGACGCCGACGGTAACGCTACCAAAGCGGCCGAAGGCTGGGCACGCGGAAACGGCATCACTGTTGACCAGGCCGAACGCCTCGCCACCGATAAAGGCGAATGGCTGGTTTATCGCGCTCAGGTCAAAGGCGAAGCGGCCCAGGCGCTGCTGCCGGCAATGATCGCGACCGCACTCAGCAAGCTGCCGGTGCCAAAACTGATGCGCTGGGGCGACAGCGATGTGCAGTTTGTCCGTCCAGTGCATACCGTGGTGATGCTGCTGGGTGATGCGCTGATCCCGGGCACCATTCTGGGCATTGAGTCCGGACGTCACATTCGCGGTCACCGCTTTATGGGCGAAAACGACATCATCCTGGAACACGCCGATCACTATCCTGACGTGCTGGAAAAACGCGGTAAAGTGATTGCCGATTATCAGACCCGTAAAGCGATGATCAAAGCCGATGCTGAAGCTGCGGCGCGTCGTCTGGGTGGCAACGCCGACATCAGCGACAGCCTGCTGGAAGAGGTGACATCGCTGGTGGAGTGGCCGGTCGTCCTGACCGCGACCTTTGAAGAGAAATTCCTCAAGGTGCCTGCGGAAGCGCTGGTCTACACCATGAAAGGCGACCAGAAATATTTCCCGGTGTATGACAATGACGGCAACCTGCTGCCGAATTTCATTTTCGTTACCAATATCGAGTCCAGCGATCCGCGCCAGATTATTTCCGGCAACGAGAAAGTGGTGCGTCCCCGCCTGGCCGATGCCGAGTTCTTCTTTAATACCGACCGCAAAAAGCGTCTGGAAGATCATCTGCCCCGTCTGGAGACGGTGCTGTTCCAGAAAGAGCTGGGCACGCTGCGCGATAAAACCGATCGCATTCAGGCTCTGGCGGGCTGGATTGCCGGTGAGATTGGCGCAGATGTGAATCACGCTACCCGCGCGGGCCTGCTGTCGAAGTGTGACCTGATGACCAACATGGTCTTCGAGTTCACCGACACCCAGGGTGTGATGGGCATGCACTACGCGCGCCACGACGGCGAAGCCGAAGATGTGGCGGTGGCGCTGAACGAGCAGTATCAGCCGCGCTTTGCGGGTGACGATCTGCCCTCCAGCCCGGTCGCCTGTGCGCTGGCGATTGCCGATAAAATGGATACGCTCGCCGGTATTTTCGGCATCGGCCAGCATCCAAAAGGCGACAAAGATCCGTTTGCACTGCGTCGTGCGGCGCTGGGCGTCCTGCGCATCATCGTTGAGAAGAACCTGCCGCTCGACCTGCAGACGCTGACCGAACAGGCAGTGCGTCTCTATGGCAGCAAGCTGAGCAATGCCCGCGTCGTCGACGATGTGATCGACTTTATGCTGGGGCGCTTCCGCGCCTGGTATCAGGAAGAGGGACACAGCATCGATACGCTGCAGGCCGTGCTGGCGCGTCGTCCGACTCGTCCGGCGGACTTTGATGCCCGTATGAAAGCGGTGTCACACTTCCGTACGCTGGAGGCTGCGGCCGCACTGGCGGCAGCGAACAAGCGCGTCTCTAACATCCTGGCGAAATCGACCGAAACGCTGAACGACAGCGTGCAGGCGTCGCTGCTGAAAGAGAACGAAGAGATTCAGCTGGCGACCTTTGTGACCGCGCTGAGCAGCAAGCTGCAGCCCTACTTCGCGGAAGGCCGCTACCAGGATGCGCTGGTCGAACTGGCCCAGTTGCGGACTGCGGTAGACAACTTCTTCGATAAGGTGATGGTCAACGCCGACGATCAGGCTGTGCGGGTCAATCGCCTGACGCTGCTGTCTAAACTGCGTGAGCTGTTCCTGCAGGTCGCAGATATCTCGCTGCTGCAGTAATGTGATTAGCCGTGCGAAAAAGGGACGAGAAATCGTCCCTTTTTTTGTGGGTTTCAATCACATGTTTCAATCCGGGCGATAAACATTCTCGCCAGCCTCTCTGCGTTCAGGGCAAAAATCCGCGCAGTCGCTTTGCGCGCGGCTGAAAATTCATAAATCAGCAACTTAACTGAATCTTATGGCGCATTTAGCCTGAAAATTCAGTTTGCTGCTTCATCTCCTTTGCCCGTCTTCATGCCATTTTTACCCGCTATCCGCAGGTTAAGAAACCGCCTGAAAAGTCGTCTTACCCCTTGTTTTTCCTCTCTCCAGAGCGATAATCCGCCAAAAGTTACACCCGGTTACATTTAGTGAAATGGAATTTTCATGAAAAGGATTTTTTTACTGCGCAGGCCTGCGTCACTACGTTTGCTTGGCATGATGGCAGGGGCGATATCCTGCGCTGCTTTACCGCTGATGGCTGCGCCACCTGTTAATCTCCCCCATGAAGAAGGTCTGACGATTGATAGCCGCGAGCAACTGCGCCAGCAGCTGCGCGAGCGCCTGCTGCAACAGCAGAATGCACCGCAGGTGGATGAACATCTTTCGCGTCCGGATCGTCCTCTGCCAGGTTATCCGGTCAGTGAACATCCCTGCTTTGCCATTAATCAGATCGCCCTGACGAGCGAAGCAGCCAGCCGTTTTCAGTGGGCACTTGATGCTGCCGCCGACGCTAAAGGCCGCTGTCTGGGCGGGCAGGGCATCACGCTGATCATCAACAAAGTGCAGAATGCGATTCTTGCCAGAGGCTATGTCACGACCCGTGTAATGGCGCAGGAACAGGATCTGACCAAAGGAGTATTAACGCTGACGCTGCAGCCTGGCCGCATCGGACAGATTCGCTTCGAAGAACCTGTTTCCTGGCGCGGACGGCTGTGGAATGCCGTTCCGGCGTCATCGGGCGATATTTTGAATCTGCGGGATATTGAGCAGGGTCTGGAGAACTTTAAGCGGGTGCCCAGCGCCAGTGCCGACATTAAGATCGTGCCGGGCGAGCAGGAAGCGACCAGCGATCTGCAGGTCAACTGGCATGAAGGCAGATCGGTGCGGCTCAATCTGGGGCTGGTTCAGCTACGACCTGTTTGCGGGCGTGCCGCTCTATAAACCGGCGGGTTTTCATACATCAGGCGCGACGGCGGGTTTCAGCGTTAACCTGGAAATCTGACCAATAAAGCGGGCGATCCCGCTGGCTGAACTTCTGACTTTCACACGGATGTGACCCATGAATAAACATTGCTATCGCATTATCTTCAGCCGGACCCATGGTGAGCTCCGGGTGGTGTCAGAACTTGCCCGCAGTTGCAGCACGGAACCCGGCCAGAGCCGTGGCAATGGCGCGCCGCGTCTCTGGGTCACGTAACGCCGCACGACGTGGCTGCCTGGACTGGCGCTGTGTGCCGGGCCAGCACTGGCAAACGGCATTGTGGCGGACAATAGTGCGATGCCCGGTCAGCGACCAGACGTCATCGCTACGCAGAACGGGCTGCCGCAGGTCAATATTACTGCGCCGAATCAGGCAGTTATCTCGCATAACCAGTATCAGCAGTTCGATGTCGCGCAGAACGGTGCCATCCTGAATAACTCCGCAGTGATGACCTCGCTGCTGCTGGCCGGGACGTGCGGGGGCGTGCTGTGGCTGCTGAGCTGGAAAATCGCGTCGAACCTGGAAGACATCGCGGCGCAGAATGCCATGCTGGAGAAGGTGAACGCGAAGACGTGGGGCGTGACGAGCAACGGACGTTTTCTGGTGCTGCCGAAGGGCATGAAAGCCGAAGCGGGCTGGACGGTGGACAACGGGAAGCGGAACGCGGTGAAGCTGATGAAGGAGTAACGGAGCATGACAGAGCTGGAAACGCAGTTGCTGAGCGCATTAGAGCAGCTACAGCAGGACTACTCGCAAAGGCTGGACGAGTGGGAGAGCGCCTTTGGGGAATTGCGGACGATATGTGGTCTTATGCAACGGGATAACGAGCGGCTGAGCGGGCAGGTCATGCACTTGAGTCAGCAGGTAGAGCGCTTGAGCGGGCAATTGAGTCGTTTGAGCCGGTAGTGCAGCGGCACGAGTACAAGGTGGCGGCCGCACGTGCGCAGGTGGTGCATGAGCAGCGCCAGAAGGCGCTGGTGAAAGAGCGGGAGTACCGGGGCCGTCGCTGGAGCTGTAGCGGCCTGATTTGGGTTAAGGGCGGACGGGGGTATGATGCTCCTGATTTAGCCTTTCAGATAAAAAGGATTTTTTATGATCGAAGATGAAAAAGACGTGCCGGGCGACACCTGCTATTACCGGTATGAAGTTATCGGAGACAGCACCCACCGGACCAGTGTTCACAACAGCTTTAAAACCGTCCAGTGCCGGCGGGTGCCGGTCAGGGGGATAACGCTGACGGTGGGGGTGTTCTTTGACGGTACGGGGAATAACCGGGCGAACGCAGACGATCTGCGGCTGGCATATGCCCACTGCGCCAATCTGGTTGGCGAGGAGCGTGCCAGGGCGTGCGCGAAGTATGAAGAGCGCGCCAGAGCCGGGCTGGGTAACGCCAGCTGGCAGGGCGGTCACACCAATATTTCACGGCTTTACGATCTTTATCAGCTCAGTGATGAACTCAACGACAGTGAGAGAGAGGCGCAGGTCAAAGCCTACGTCAGCGGCATCGGGACGGCGGACGGGGAAAGTGATTCGATGCTGGGGAAGGCGCTGGGGAGCAGCCTTATCCGGCAGTTTGAAGGGGTGGTGACGAAGACCGATGAGGCACTGGACAAGATCAGCGCAGAGCTGACCCGCTTTATCAAACTTAACCGTGACAAAGTTGCGATCGCGAAGGTGCAGTTTGATGTGTTCGGATTCAGCCGCGGTGCGGCGGCGGCGCGGCATTTTGCCAACCGGGTTATGAACCAGGACGCGGCGATAGCGGCAGCGATAGATAGCGGGCTCGATATGGCGGGGCACCACGGGAAACCGGCAGGAGAGGTGCGCTTTCTGGGGCTGTTTGACACGGTGGCGGCCATCGGGAGCCTGCTGAACTTCTACGGCGTTAACGGGCGCAGCAACCCCGGGGTGAATCTCGAGCTGCGTCCCTCAGTGGCGCAGAAGGTGTTTCAGATAAGCGCGATGCACGAGTGCCGGTATAACTTCAGCCTGAACAGCATCGCGGGGATGTGGCCGGCGCTGCCGCTGCCGGGGGCGCACTCGGACATTGGCGGGGGCTATAACGCGGGGGAGGATGAAATCTCCCTGCTGACGATGCCGGACTTTGAGGTGACGCGCGACAGCGCGGATGAAATGCAGACGGCGGTATACCGTCAGGCGGAGAAGATGCGTCAGGCGCTGTACTCGCTGCCGGCGCTGAAGTACCTGATGCCGCACGGCGAGGTGGAGACGAAAATGATTTCGTGGCCGCTGGTCAATCAGAACAAGGCGCGGGCATTTATTTTTGAGAAGAACGTGGGCGCGGCGGTGTTCATGACACGCAGGGCGGTGCCGAACGACTGGGAGAAGGTGAGCCTGCGGGTGATGCTGGATGCGGCACAGGACGCCGGGGTTATGTTTGCACCGATACTCAGCAGTAACAAAGAGCTGGCGCTGCCGTCAGAACTGCTTCCCCTGTGTGATAAAGCCATCGCGCAGGGGCGCGCGGTCCGGCGCGGCGCGGAGCCTGAGGGTTTCACGGAGGAGGAGATGCGGACCATCGGGCGCTACCTGCACTGTTCGGCGAACTGGAACATCGACTCGGACCTGAGCCTGTGGGTGAGTCCGTCCTCGGGCGAGGTTTTTCTGCGAAATAACTATGCGCCGACGGACGAGCGCTCGTTCGTTTGGCCGATGGCCCCGGGCAAAGGCTGGGTGCGGACGGTGTGGCGGATGGACGACCAGCAGCAGTGGGAAGACCGGGCGCGGGCAAACGCGGACGCGCTGGACGGACTGTTCTGAGGTGGCCGGGATGAGACGATTACCGCTGATGGTGGGCGTGATGGTGGGCGTGATGGTGGCTGCCGGCTGCCATGACCGCCGGGCAGGCGTGAAGACGCTGCTGGGCGACGGCGTGGTGCAGTGGGGGCAGAAGCTGCCTTATGACCACTGGCAGTTTAATTTTTTTCACCCGAAAAACCTGCCGGCACTGGTGACAATGGTGTACCTGGAGGACGGTGATATCAGGGAAAGTATTTTCCGGCGACTGGACCCAACGGAGCCCAGCCAGAGCAGTGTGGGGAAATGGAGCCAGCGCGTAGGTAGTTTTTCAGCCAATTTTAATATTGGCAAGGCGTTGCCGGTCAGGATGACGGTGTGCTGGGACTCGGTCATCGATAAAAAGGCATATGAGACGGAGATCTGGTTTAGCCGGGAGACGTGGCAGCAGATGCTGACTGCCTATCCTGATACCTATAAGCCGGGAAAGACATATTACCGGGAAAATATGATTATCGGACTGGCTCCGGGAGGGACCGTGCGGGTCTGGCTGGAGGATAATGGCGATCCTGTTGTACTCCAGCATCCTGCGCGGCAGTTTACCCTGACGGGGGATGATATGCTGATATGCAAAAACGTTCCTAACCAGATTGCTTTCAGTTACATCGAAGCTAACGGTTACGATCCCTTTATCCGCGATTTTATCAAGGGAAAGCCCTATCCGTATGGTCACTGGTAGGGCGTAACGATCAGCAAAATCAAAAGGATTTTCTTCAGATCCTTTTTTTCGGTCGTCATCTCCGGCTCTGTAAACGAAAAAAACCACGTTCTCAGGCGTGGGTTCTTTCGAAGGTTAGAAGTTTCTCAGGCTTTCTAACCTGTGGTAACTGGCTTGGTGGAGCACAGATACCAAAACTGTCCTTTTCAGTGTAGCCGCAGTCAGGCCACCACTTGAAGAAGTCTCATATCTAAATCCACCTTGTTCAGTTACCAGTGGCTGCTGCCAGTGGCGTTTTTACGTGTCTTTCCGGGTTGGACTCAAGACGATAGTTACCGGAAGGGGCGCAGCAGTCGGGCTGAACGGGGGGTGTTCGTGCATACACCTGGCCCTGGAGCGAACGACCTACACCGAGCCGAGATACCAGCGCGTGAGCTATGAGAAAGCGCCAGGCCTCCCAGAGGGAGAAAGGCGGAACAGGTAACCTCCACGCAACTGGCCGGAATGATTCAGGGCAACCCCGATCTCAAGCCCGGCGCAGCACCGGCGCGGGTGATCCTCAACGAAGTGAAGAGCAATAATCCCAGCCAGCTTCGCGGTTATCTGGAAGTGGCGGGCGGACGGGCGCAGGTGATTGTCGCTAACCTCGTATGCGGCGGGCAACTCGGCGCTGGCCGGGGCATCGGGCGCGGCGATGGGCGAGTACATCGCGCAGCAGCTGTATCCGGGTGTCAGGCGTGACGACCTGAGCGAAGAGCAGCGCCAGACGATAAGTGCGCTGGGGACGCTGGCGGCGGGTCTGGCGGGCGGTGTAGTGGGAGACAGCGCGGGCGGTGCGGTGGCGGGGGCGCAGGCGGGTAAAAATGCGGTTGAGAATAACTTCCTCAGCGCCACATCCTCAGACAGGCTTGATAAGGCGATTGAGAAAATCAGACAGGGCGATAAGTCTCTGGCCGCTGCGAATGAGCTGCTGAAACTGGAAAATGCCGATAAACGCAGCGATGCGCTGGTATCCAAATTCACTAAAGATTCGTCGCAGATGAACAGCACGGAGCGGGCTGAGCTGGCCGGTTATCTGCGGGTCTACGCTGCTGAGATGGAAAAAGAATATGGCTCAGCGGTATCACAGGAACTGGTGAAAGGATTGCTGTCGGGTCAGGACTATGTGAAACGGAATCCTGACTCTGAAGCGATGAGCAAGGCTCAGAGCATTATGAATACCTGGGGCTACCATAAATCGAATGCGAGTATCGGTGATCTGCCATTAACGTTTAGTGGATCAATGCTTGGCAGCACAATAAAAGAAACCATCGCCATTAATGCAGCAATAGGAGCCACTGTTAATGGTGTATCCCAATTAGGCGGAAAAGATCCGTTCAGTTATGTTGACCTGATTATGGCTGGCATAACGTCAGCCGCCACCACGGGTAAAGGCATCGGTGTATCAGCGTCCATTAATATGGGCGGGGCAGCGATTAGCAGCGGGATCAAGGGAGAAAACCCAGTAAATTCGGTTATTGGCGCAGGAATAGGCTCTGTCGCAGGGAGTAAAGCGGATAAGTACATTACTGGTGGATTATCTACAGCAGCCAAAGAAGGCACCGCTGGAGTAATTGGTGCTGTTGGTGGCTCAGCAGCAAGTGAAATAGTCGGTGGAATTACAAAAGATACTCTTGATAAAATGGAACAAAAAGATGCAAAAAAATAAAACACGTGAACTCGTAACTCTTATTTATCGTTGTTCTTTTGTGTTTTTTTTTTATTTGCTTTGTAGCGAGCTTTATTGGCTCAGTGCTGATTTATTTTAAAGTCGGTTCTTTTTTGTTTGACTGGACAGAAACTATTCTGCTTTCGCTAAAAAAAGGTTTAGTTATCGGCGTAACTCTTGGAATTGGTCTCTGGATAAAAACCCGACTACAAGAGCGAAAAGATAGCAAAACGTCGGTTAAATAAACTCACCGATCCCAGCCCTTGTGGCTGGGATTTTACATTAAAGGTCAGCCAGTTATCCTTCATCCGCCAGCCGGATGATCAACTGTCCCGGCCCGCTGATAACCTCGATCTTCTGCCCGGTCGTAAATCCCAGCGCTTCCAGCCAGCGGCCTTTAATGGTCAGCTGTGGCAGCGGGTTCGGCTGGCTCATCGCACCCCTCACGCCGCAGGCGGCGTCGTCCGCGCAAAGCTCTCGCGCTGAAACAATGTTTCCGCCAGCTTCACCAGCGCTGGTCGCCCGACGCACCAGTTCGGCACCACGCGGCGGAAATTGAGGTAGCCGATCATGCAGCCGGTAGCGATATCCGCCAGATTGAGCTGGCCGTTATTGAGCCATTTTCCCTCTGCCACCTTCGCCTCCAGCATGTCCAGACTGCGCTGAATCTTTTCCCGATGACGCAGCAGCACCTCTTCTGACTGACGATCGCCCGGACGCAACTGCTCGCGGACGATTACCAGCGCGGCATCGCAGATGCCATCCGCCAGCTTCTCCATCTGGCGGATGTTAAGTGACGCCAGCGGATCGGCTGGCAGCAGGTGCGGTTCCGCGCCGCGCTGCTCCAGAAATTCCGCGATGATGCCGGAATCGAACCAGATTTGCTTATCATCAGCGACCAGCGCCGGGACTTTGCCCAGCGGATTGTAGTGCGGCACATGGCTGTCATCGCTGTAAGGCGATGCGTTAACGAATTCAAACGTAATGCCTTTTTCCAGCATGATGACTGAAATCTTTCGCACAAACGGACTGGTGTAGCTGCCAATAAGTTTCATCGGGTTCTCCGGAGTCAGTGACTATTCGCCAGGAAACATAAAGGGATTGAGACTACTGCGCGCGAAGCCTTCCTGCTCCATTCTGGCATCCAGTATCAGCGACGCCAGGTCATCCGCCACCGGTTCAATGGCCGGATCTTTTTCCTGATAGAGCATCTTCAGATAGGTGCCACAGTCGCCGCAGCTCTCGGCCTTCACGGCCGCCTGTTCGCTTTCGAGCGACCAGTAGTGCAGATCCCGGGACTGTTCGCACTGGGTGCATTTGCTGCGTACCACATGCCACTCACTCTCGCACAGATTGCAGTGCAGATAGCGCGCGCCTTCGTGGCTGCCCATGTGCACCACGCTGGCGACCGGCATACTGGCGCAGACCGGGCAGAACTGGCGCTGCTCGCCCATCTCCGCCCGCGCTTTGCCGGGGATCAGCGCGGCCATCTGTGCCCAGTAGAGCGAGAGGGCTGCCCAGATAAAGGGCGCTTTATCGCTGCTGACCTGCGCATACTCGCCGGTAAACAGGGCGCTGGCCAGTGTCTCCAGCTCCGTGGCAGAGGCCTTTTCCAGATTCTCCAGCACCGCCAGCGCCTGGCCGCTCATCTCCGGCTTCAGCTCGGCAATCAGCGAATGGAGCAGCCGCTGCCAGTGCGGATCGCGCGGCAGGGTGTGAATATTGAGCGGCGGCTTGCCCTCGCGGGCGCTCTGCGTCAGCCGGGCATGAAGATCCATGTGCAGCGGATGGTCATACAGCACAATCTCCTGCGCTTCCGCGATCGTCGCCGCGAAGCGCAGATAGTCGCCGAGTGGATTTTTCGCCGCCAGGTCGCGCAATCGCGCGGCACGGCGGCTGTATAAATTTTTCAGCCGGGGAAAAAGTAACGGCGGAATCATCTCCGCCGTTGTTTTTTCGCCTTTCTCCAGCTGGTCCTGCGGGATTATGCGAATACTCATCAGGGGCGTTTTTCCTGTTTTATTGGCCGGTTACGCTGCTCACGGTACCAGCGGGGATGATGCTGTCTGGCCCATTCGGCGCTGACCCAGCCTTCCACCATCGCGGTCAGGGTCCCTTTGACCCACAATGCAGCATAAATGTGCACCATAATGACGATGATCAGCGCCACCGCAGAGACCGAATGCACAATCAGCGCCAGACGAATCAGGGGAATGGCAAAGGCATCCGCAAAGTAAGGCCGCCAGATCACAATACCGCTTACAAGCAGCAACACTAAGCTGATGATAGCAGCCCAGAACACACACTTCTGACCAAAGTTATATTTACCGGTATCACCCACCTCTTCATTCAGCGCAATCCGATGAATGTTTCTGGCCCAGTAAAGGTCATCGCGGGTGATCAGATTATGTTTCCAGTAACGCAAAAACATCAGCATAAACGCTGCAAACATCACTACGCCGGTGAAAGGATGCAGGATACGCGCCAGTTGTGGCGTGCCGAATATCTGCATCAGCCAGTTAAAAGAGGGGAAGAAAAACCCTAACCCGCTTAACGCGGCCATGACAAAGCAAATCGCGACAATCCAGTGATTGATGCGTTCGGGTGCGCGGTAACGCACCAGATGATCGGGCTTTTTCATTATTGATGCTCCTCAGGCTGATCGCTGTTGTCGTCATGCTCCGTGACGCGATTCGGGCCCACGCCAACATAGTGGAAAATTGATGCGGCAAACGTCGCGGCAAAACCCACTGCCGCCAGCGGTTTCCAGATCCCTTTCCAGAAGGTCACGGTCGGGCTGATGCCAGGATTCGCCGGCAGCCCGTGATAGAGCTGAGGCCTGTCAGCGTGATGCAGCACATACATGACGTGGGTGCCGCCCACGCCTTCCGGGTTATAGAGGCCGGCATTTTTAAATCCGCGTGACTTCAGCTCCGCGATGCGCGCTTCCGCCAGCGTCAGCATGTCGCTTTTGCTGCCGAAATGAATGGCTCCGGTCGGACAGGTTTTCACGCAGGCGGGTTCCTGGCCGACGCTGACGCGATCCACGCACAGGGTGCACTTATAGGCGCGGTTATCCTCTTTGTTGAGCCGTGGCACGTTGAACGGACAGCCCGCGATGCAGTAGCCGCAGCCGATGCACTGCTCAGACTGGAAGTCGACGATGCCGTTGGCGTACTGGATGATGGCGCCTGCCGACGGGCAGGCTTTCAGGCAGCCGGGATCGGCGCAGTGCATGCAGCCCTCTTTGCGGATCAGCCAGGCCAGCCGGCCATCCTCCTCAACTTCCGAGAAGCGCATCACCGTCCAGGATTTGGCGCTGAGGTCGACAGGATTGTCATAGACCCCGATGTTATGCCCGACCTCATCGCGGATGTCGTTCCACTCCGAGCAGGCCACCTGGCAGCCTTTGCAGCCGATACAGGTGGTGACGTCGATCAGTTTTGCCACCTGACGCTGGTGATCGCGCGCCTGCGGCGGTGGGGTAAAGCCATTGGTCGCCGAGCGACGGATAATATCTTGTGATTGATAAGCCATTGTCATCCACCGTTACGCTTTTTCGACTTTTACTAAGAATCCCTTGTACTCCGGGGTCTGCGAGTTGGCATCGCCAACCGACGGCGTCAGCGTATTGGCCAGGAAGCCCTTCCGCGTGGTGCCTTCAAAGCCCCAGTGACAGGGAATGCCCACGGTGTCGACCGGTCTGCCATCAATCGTCAGACGCTGCAGACGACGGGTGACCACCGCTTTAGCGTTGATATAGCCACGCTGCGACGTGACTTTGACGCTGTCACCGGCGCGGATCCCTTTCTCCTCGGCCAGTTCGGTGCCGATCTCAACAAACTGCTCCGGCTGCGCAATCGCATTCAGCAGGGCATGTTTCGTCCAGTGACGGAACAGTTCGGTGATGGAGTAGGTGGTGGCGACACAGGGGTAGTCAGCGGCCTTACCCAGCCGGGCGGCGTCGCTGCTGAAGAGCCGGACGACCGGACTGTGGCGCTGCTGTGGATGCAGAGGGTTGTCAGCGAGCGGGCTTTCCATCGGCTCGTAATGTTCCGGGAACGGGCCATCGGCCATTTTATCAAGCGCAAACAGATGACCCAGGCCATCAGGCTGCATGATAAAGGGACCGGCCTGCTTCTGCGGCGACAGCGTGACCGGATAATCCGGTACGTCGATACCCTGCCAGCGTGCGCCATCCCACTCGATCAGGCGGCGCGCGGGATCCCAGGCTTTGCCCTGCGCATCCGCCGAGGCGCGGTTATAGAGAATGCGGCGGTTAGCGGGCCAGGCCCAGGCCCAGCCGGAGACTGCACCCAGCCCGGACGGATCGGCGTTGTCGCGCCGGGCCATCTGGTTGCCCTCTGGCGTCCAGCTGCCGCTGTAGATCCAGCAGGCGCTGGCGGTGGTGCCGTCGTTACGCAGTTCAGCGAACCCGTTGAGCTGCTGGCCCTTTTTCAGCAGCAGCGTGCCGCTGGCGTCATAAATATCGGTCAGCGCCTGACCGTTGCTCTCCTGCGCGACCTCTTCCGGCTCGGGATTGCACGGATCGCGGTAGTCCCAGCGCATCGCCATCAGCGGTTCCGGCGCGGCACCGCCCTCACGCTGATAGAGCGCACGCAGACGCATAAAGAGGTTGCCGAGGATTCTGCCGTCGTGCAGCGCCTCCGCCGGTGGCTCGGCGGCTGCCCAGTGCCACTGCAGCCAGCGCGACGAGTTCGCCACCGATCCCGACTCTTCCGCGAAGCAGGAAGAGGGCAGACGGAACACTTCGGTCTGGATGGTGGACGGGTCAACATCGTTAAACGCGTCGTGATGCTGCCAGAAGCTGGCCGTCTCGGTGCGCAGCGGATCGATCACCACCATATATTTCAGGCGTGACAGTGCCCGGACCGCTTTGTTTTTATCCGGGAAGGCCGCCAGCATATTGAAGCCCTGAATCAGACAGCCGTTCAGCGCTCCCTGCTCCATCATCTCCGCCTGCGCCATGCAGTCGTAGCTTTTATCCCACTTCGGCAGCCAGTCGTAGCCCCACTGATTTTCCGCCGTGGCCTTGTCGCCGTAGAAACTCTTCATCAGGCTGACGAAGAATTTGTCGGTGTTCTGCCAGTAATTGACCTGATCCGGCAGGGCTGCGGCTGGCGTGACCTGTTGCAGGTAGGTCGCCAGAGTACTCATCTTCTCGGAGGGCAGCGGCAGATAGCCCGGCAGGCTCTGCGTCAGCAGACCGAGATCGGTATAGCCCTGGACGTTGGAGTGCCCGCGCAGCGCATTAATCCCGCCGCCCGGCATACCGATGTTGCCCAGCAGCAGCTGGATCATCGCCGCCGTGCGGATAATCTGTGAGCCGTTGGTGTGATGGGTCCAGCCCAGCGCATAGAGAATCGTCGCGGTACGATCGGGCACCGCGGTCGAGGCGAGCTGCTCACACACCCTGATGAAGGCTTCCTGCGAGGTTCCGCACAGGCGCGTCACCATTTCCGGCGTATAGCGGCTGGCGTGGGTTTTCAGCAGGTTCAGGACACAGCGCGGATGCGTGAGGCTCTCATCGCGACGGGCAAATCCCCTGTCATCCAGCTCATAGTGCCAGCTCTGGCGATCATACTGGCGGGTAGTGGCATTGTAACCGCTGAACAGACCGTCGTTGAAGCTGAAGCCCTCTTTGACAATCAGCGCAGCATTGGTGAAGGCGCGCACGTACGCCTGCTGGATCTGATTGTGCTGCAGCAGATAGTTGACGACGCCCATCAGGAAAACCACGTCGCTGCCCGCCCGCAGTGGCGCATAGTAATCCGCCACCGCCGCCGAACGGTTAAAGCGCGGATCGACTACGATAACCTGGGCCTTGTTATGGATTTTGGCCTCAATGACCCACTTGAACCCCACCGGATGCGCCTCGGCGGGATTACCGCCCATAATCATCACCACGTTGGCGTTTTTAATGTCATTCCAGTTATTGGTCATTGCACCGCGACCAAAGCTCGGTGCGAGTGCGGCGACGGTCGGGCCGTGGCAGAGGCGCGCCTGATTCTCCAGCGCCAGAATCCCCAGTGCGCGGGCAAATTTCTGATCGAGCAGGCCGGTTTCATTACTGGCGGCGGAGGAGCAGAGCATGGAGGTGGTCGGCCAGCGGTTGACCGTCACGCCCGCCGCATTGGTGGTCTGGAAATGGGCATCGCGGTCCTGCTTCATCAGCCGGGCGATGCGATCAAAGGCTTCCTCCCAGCTGATGCGCTGCCATTTATCGGAACCGGGCGCACGATATTCCGGATATTTCAGTCGCTGCTCGCTGTGAATAAAGTCGAGCACGCCCGCCCCTTTCGGGCAGAGCGATCCCCGGCTGACCGGATGATCAGGATCGCCTTCGATGTGATAAATCGAGGCGCTGGCATTCTTCGCCCCATCGCCCAGGCTGTAAATCAGCATGCCGCAGCCGACCGAGCAGTAGGTACAGTTATTGCGGGTTTCTCGGGCGCGGATGAGTTTGAATTCTCTGACGCTGGCTAAAGCTGTGGTGGGGGCAAAACCGAGTAGCGCAGCACTGGTTCCCGCCAGGCCGCCTGCACAGATTTTAAAAAAACTCCGTCTGTTTATTTGCATTTTCGTTCTTCTGTATCGGCTCCATTGCGAAGCCCTGCAAAATAACAGTCTTATCTGCGTCTAAGTTGACCAGGGTCAACAGGTTAGTCATTAGTAATTCATTTCCTACATTTTGTTAAAAACCCTCGACAGTGAAGGGAAGTTGCAAGCAGATTTTCAGCGGCCGCCACGGATTACTGTTGTTATATGCTTACTGATGTTATGCCTGAAAAATGACCCTTCTCATTTTCTGCACCAGCGGGCGCGCCAGCCCGCTGCGACGGTAAAACCGCATGAATTGCCCCGCGGTTTATTTGCGCAACCCGGGGCTTAGAGGCAGAATCAGGACGCGGCGGAATACGGCGCTGAATTTCATCATTTATTAACAACAGGTCATATTTTTTGAAAGCTATCCAGCCTGACTCAGGCGAAGATTTAACAACTCAGGCCGGTGTCAGCATGACGCAGGTGTGGCAGCGTGACGATCTGACGGCCGCCCGTTCAGACTGGCTGGCGGACGAAGTGCCGGTGGCGCTGGTCTATAACGGTATCTCTCACGTCGTGATGATGACCACGCCAAAAGATCTGGAGGCGTTTGCGCTGGGCTTTTCGCTCTCTGAGGGCATTATCGATGCGCCCGGCGACATTTTTGGTATGGATATCGTGCCGGGCTGCGACGGTATAGAGGTGCAGATTGATCTTTCCAGCCGCCGTTTTATGGCGCTGAAAGCGCAGCGTCGCGCGCTGGCAGGGCGGACGGGCTGTGGCGTCTGTGGCGTTGAACAGCTGGAACAGATCGGCAAGCCGCTCTCGCCGCTGCCCTTTACCCAGACTTTTGCGCTGGACAGGCTGGATCGGGCGCTGGGCGAGCTGAAAGCGTATCAGCCGGTCGGCCAGCTTACCGGCTGTACCCATGCGGCCGCATGGATCCAGCCCGACGGTCAGCTGGCCGGGGGCTGCGAAGATGTGGGGCGCCATGTGGCGCTGGACAAGCTGCTGGGCTATCGCAGCCAGGCCGACTGGGGGCCGGGCGCGGTTCTGGTCTCCAGCCGCGCCAGCTATGAAATGGTGCAGAAGTCCGCCATGTGCGGCGTGGAAATCCTGTTTGCGGTTTCGGCGGCGACCCGCCTGGCGGTGGAGGTGGCCGAGCGCTGCAACCTGACGCTGGTCGGCTTCAGCAAACCCGGCCGGGCCACCATCTACAGCCACCCTCAGCGGCTGCGTTAAACCACCATCACCTCCGGCAGTTGCTGCTGCAACGCCGCAAGGGCGGCACCGTCGCCGCCGCCGTCGGTAATCAGCAGAGAGATCGCCTGCGGTGGCGCGTAGACCGTTCGACTGACCACGCCCAGCTTGCTGTGATCGGCCAGCAGATAGCAGGATGCAGACTGCTGCACCATCGCACGGGCGATCGCCGCTTCGTGCAGATGAAAGCTGGTGGCCCCGCAATCTGCCTCAACGCCCACCGGCGACAGCAGCGCAATATCGGCACGGTAGCGGATGATTTCGCCAACGGTGATTTCGCCGCGTGTCTGCTGTGCGCCCGCTGACATGCTCCCGCCCAGCAAAATAATCTGATTGTTCAGCGTCTGATCTTCTTCTCCGGCGCTCAGGGCCAGCGCCGCCTGCAGGCTGTTGGTGAGGATCGTCAGGCCGGAAAGGGCGTGCAGCTCCTCTGCCAGAAACGTGGTGGTGCTGCCCGCGTCCAGGAACAGCGTCTGTCCGGGCTGCAGCAGCTGCGCGGCGGCGCGGGCGATGGCGCGTTTTTCACGGGTCTGCTGGCTGCGGCGTTCGGTCAGCGGCGGTTCGGCTGGGGTTTCCAGCGCGACCAGCCCGCCGTGAACCCGGCGCGCCAGTCCCAGCGCTTCCAGCTCAATCATGTCCCGACGCGCGGTCTCGCGTGACACCTCCAGCTCCCTGACAATGCGTTCAGTACTCACCTGGTTAAGCCGGGTCAGTAAGGCACGGATACGGTGAAGACGCATTTCCTGCAGCATAGTGGTTTCCTTATAAAGCGCGAAGAGCACGGATAATACGCCAGTCAGGCGCAGGCGTCCGTCTGAATCGGGGGCCAGCTTAGCGCGACTCCTTGCCGCCGTCATGTGTATTTTATTGCATTTGTGTATTTTGTTGCATTTTCAGCGCAGGCAGGCATGATAAGAGCATCCGCTCTTCCCCTTTATCCCTGAAACCGGAGTCAATTATGGCCACGCGTTCCACCATTATGGATACCAACAGTTTTCGTGCCGAACATGCCGCTGCGCTGGACAGCGACACGCGTAAGCTGACCGATAAACGCAGCAAAGTGCTTGGCGAATCCTATCGCCTGTTCTATCGCAAGCCGGTTCATCTGGTGCGGGGGGAGGGGCAGTATCTGTGGGATGCGGCGGGCGATAAATATCTCGATGTCTACAACAACGTAGCCAGCATTGGTCACTGCCATCCGGCTGTGATTGAGGCGGTGACGCAGCAGATGAAAATGCTGAACACTCACACCCGTTACCTGCATGAAAATATCCTCGACTACAGCGAGGCGCTGCTGGCGACGACGCCGGCGGCGATCGATCGCGCGATGTATATGTGTACCGGATCGGAAGCCAACGATCTGGCGATCCGCGTGGCGCGCGCCTTCAGCGGCGGCACCGGGATTATCGTCAGTAAAGAGGCCTATCACGGCACCAGCGAGCTGACCTCCGGCGCCTCTCCGGCGCTGGGCAGCGGGCAGCCGCTGGCACCAACCACCCGACTGGTGATGCCGCCGGATGCTTATCGCGTGGATGCCCCGGATCTGGGCGACTGGTTCGCCAGCCAGATTCAGCAGCAGATTGATGATATGGCCGCGCACGGCATTAAGTTTGCCGGATTCCTGGCGGATTCGATCTTCTCGTCGGACGGCGTCCTGCCCGACCCGCGCGGCTTCCTGAAAAAAGCCGTCGAGGTGGTGCATGCCAACGGCGGTATCTTTATTGCCGATGAAGTTCAGCCAGGCTTTGGCCGCACCGGCGATGCGTTCTGGGGCTTTGGCCGTCACGATGTGGTGCCCGATCTGATCACCACCGGCAAGCCGATGGGCAACGGCATTCCGGTCTCCGGACTGCTGGCAAAAAGCGAGGTGCTGGCCGCCTTCAGCGACTCGATTCCTTACTTCAATACCTTTGGCGGCAACCCGGTCGCGATGGCGGCGGCGCAGGCGGTGCTGAAAGTGATCACCGAAGAGGGATTACAGGAACACAGCCGCGTGGTCGGGGCGAAGCTGCTGGCTGAGCTGCGGACGCTGATGGATCGCTATGAGTGCGTGGGGGATGTGCGCGGTGCCGGGCTGTTTATCGGCTTTGAACTGGTCACCGATCGTCACAGCAAAACGCCGGACAAGACGCTGGCGCTGGATCTGATTGAGAAGCTGCGTGAACATCGCGTGCTGACCTCGGTCGCCGGCCCCTATGGGAATGTACTGAAACTGCGCCCGCCTCTGGCTTTCCAGGAAAGCGACATCGACTGGCTGGTGGGGGCACTCGACAGCGCATTGCGCGCGCTGGGCCGGTAGGGCGCAGGGCAGGGCAGGCGCGGCATTCGGGCCGATGGCGCGCCCGCAGACGCGGCGGGGCGATCTAACCGGCAAAGGCAGTGCGGACCGCTGCCCGCTGTAAAAACAACGGGTTGCTTTTGCCGGGTTTCGCAAATCCTTATTGTTATTAGGGCATTGATTACCCTTTTACGCTACATGAATTTAACTATAATGATTCGACTGCTTACGCGGCACGTCCCGAATTCGTCGTGCTGCTCATATTAAATGGAGAGGAAGAACATGAGTTATTCACTGCCATCCCTGCCTTACGCATACGACGCACTGGAACCGCATTTCGACAAGCAGACGATGGAAATCCATCACACTAAACATCACCAGACCTATGTGAACAACGCCAACGCGGCGCTGGAAGGCACTGAATTTGCCGATCTGCCGGTCGATGAGCTGATCACCAAACTGGATCAGCTGCCAGCAGACAAAAAAGGCCCACTGCGCAACAACGCAGGCGGTCACGCGAACCACAGCCTGTTCTGGAAAGGCCTGAAAACCGGCACCACCCTGCAGGGCGACCTGAAAGCGGCTATCGAGAAAGATTTCGGCAGCGTGGAAAAATTCCAGGAAGAGTTCGAGAAAGCCGCAGCGACCCGTTTCGGTTCAGGCTGGGCGTGGCTGGTTAAGAAAGGTGACAAGCTGGCTGTGGTCTCTACCGCAAACCAGGATAACCCGCTGATGGGTGAAGCCGTTGCCGGCGTATCGGGCTTCCCGATCATCGGTCTGGATGTGTGGGAACACGCTTACTACCTGAAATATCAGAACAAGCGTCCTGACTACATCAAAGCGTTCTGGAACGTGGTTAACTGGGACGAAGCAGCAGCCCGCTTCGCAGCAGCACAGTAAGTTAATCCCGCGTTAACCGCCTGACCGGTGAAATCTATTTCGCCGGTTTTTTTTATCTTTATATTGCGCATTCCCAGATGGAACCAGAAATCTTCATAAATCAGTTTTAATGTTATTCTGCATTAACCTGCCGTTGATATTGGCTATGTTATTTTCAGTGACAATCCTGCTTAACCCACTGTGTGTCGCTGACTATGTCAATTATAACTACTCACGAAACTACAACAGATTCCTCTGCTTCACTTTTTTTTCAGTTAATTAGTGGCAAATACGTTCCGGATAAACTCTGGATAAGTAAACGGTTCCGGATGAAATTTGTCTTAAGGACCTTAATATCGCCACTGACGACGCTGCATTATCTGGATGCCCTGTCGCGTCTGCCGCAACTGCCTCTGCTGATGAGCACTCAGGGCCTGCTGCCCGCCAAGCTGCACCGGCCTTATCTGCGTTCCGGGCTGAGCATTGCTGCGCGTGCGCAGGCGATTCTCGATCATTATACCCTGATGAATAACCTGGAAAATCCAGCGCTGCGTCAGCTGCTGCAGAGCGCCACCGATAATCCGCTGGCTGCGCTGACCGGTAAAAACGGCGAAGCCTTTTTACTCTCCTGCAGCTCAGGTTATTTCGACCGTGAAGGCGAAGTGACGCTGGTGTTGCGTTATAACGATGAAATCATCGCGTCGCTCTCATTTTCTATTCTTAATGAGAATAACCAGCGCACCTTATTAATTGGCGGATTACAGGGGCCACGGAAACATATCAATAATGAAGTGATCCGCGAGGCGACAAAAGCCGCGCAGGGTCTCTTCCCGAAACGTTTGTTAATGGAAGCGGTGTTTATTGTTGCGAAACAGTGCGGTGTTGAGAAGATTCTGGCGGTGGGCGATGAGACACACGTATTCCGCAGCCTGCGCTATCGCCACAGCAAAGGGGATAAGTTCTTTGCCAGCTACAGTGAATTCTGGCTGTCGCTGAGTGGAGAGGCGCGCAGTGACGGGATGTTTACCCTGCCGCTGAGCCTGCCGCGCAAAACGCTGGAGGAGATCGCCAGCAAGAAGCGCGCAGAGTATCGCCGTCGCTATGAACTGCTGGATGCGCTGGCGGAACAGGTCTGTGCCGCCGCGGGCGAACGCAAAGCCGATGTCGATCAGGCGGCTGCCTGATCGACGCTTCAGAAGGCGGTTCGGGCGAAGCCGGTCATCACTTTCAGGCCCATTTCACGTCCCAGCGCGGTCATTGGATGCACCACCACCAGGCCGCGCACGCTTTTCTTCAGCGCGCCCAGATTAGCCTGCTCTTTTTTGGTAATTTCGCGGCTGAAGCCCATTTTCTGCAGCTTCTGCGCTTCGGCACTCAGCTTTTCAACCCGCTGATTGCGCAGACGCTCGATCTCCGTGACCAGCGTTTCTTTCTCTTTCAGCAACGCGCCCAGTTTCTCGGTGTCACCCGACTCCAGTAACTGCGGCTCTTTGCGGTTCAGTGCGTCCAGCTTATCGCTGAGAAGTTTGATTTCGTTCTTTTCTTGCTCTTTCATGACAACAACTCGTTGAGGAAAACAGGCTAAGGATACACCAAATCGGGTGCAGGTTCCCGCTCAGCGTAAGACAAAAAAGGCGCCGGAAAGGGCGCCTGACGGGATTAGCTGCCGGACTTTTTAAACGCCTGCCGGATGCTGATGCGGGCGATCAGTTCGGTAAGCGACAGGACCATGGTGGATCGCACCATCTGCAGATAGCGCTGCTGCTGCATACTGCGCAGCTCCGCATCGTCGGTGTGAAATACCGGGGCTGGCGGCCAGGCGGTGACGCAGTGCAGCTCACCAAACGGGCCGAGGATTTCATCGTCGGTAAAGCGGTAGTCGGCGGTATCGTGATTCAGCTCTTCGCGCAGCGCCAGCAGCAGTTCACCATCTTCATATTCGTGCCGGCTGATGACCCCCAGGCCATAAACCAGCTTCAGACGAACCGAGAGTTCGCCCAGCGGCCCATCGCCCAGCAGCAGCGGCTCCACCGCATATTTCACCGCATAGTCATCTTTGCGGAACACCTGCAGCACCAGCAGATTGACCGCTTCAGCCAATAGCTCAACGGCGGCGATAAGAAAGCTTCTCACCGAACGACCGGCGTTCAGGCGCTCAAGCACCCGGTTCTCAAAAGCTTGCTTCTCTTCCATTATTGCCTGCATGGGTTTAATACCGCCGTTGGGCGCAGGCGTACTGCGCCCGGCTTGCGTCACTGACACGCGCGCATTATGCCATAGCGTGCCAGGCGCTCACCACAGAAGCCACCACTTCGCTGTCGGCATCCAGACCGGAAATCTCAGCCAGCGTCGCCCGTGGGCCCTTTTCTGCCAGCAGCGCGGCCAGCTCCTGCGCCTGCGGGTCCTGATCGCTGCGATAGTGCATCGCGGCCGCAATCCCCTGCACCAGGCTGGCGTGCGGCAGACCATACTCCAGCGTGCCCAGGGTCGGCTTGATCAGGCGATCGCCCGCACTCAGTTTACGCAGCGGCTGACGGCCTACGCGCTCAACATCATCTTTCAGGTAAGGGTTTTCGAAACGGCCCAGGATTTTGCGGATGTAGGCCGCATGTTTCTCCGCGTCGAAACCGTAACGCTGGATCAGCACCGCGCCGCTCTCCTCCATCGCGCCTTTCACCACGGCCCGGATTTTTTCGTCCAGAATGGCGTCACGAATGGTCTGATGACCGGCCAGCTGGCCAAGGTAGGCGGTAATCGCGTGGCCGGTGTTCAGGGTGAAGAGCTTGCGTTCAACAAAGGCCATCAGGTTGTCGGTCAGCTCCATGCCGGGGATGGTCGGCAGGTCGCCTTTAAACTGGGTTTTGTCGACAATCCACTCGCTGAAGGTTTCAACGGTGACTTCCAGCGGATCGCTGCTGCCCGCTTCCGTAGGTGGCACGATGCGGTCGACGGCGGAATCCACAAAGCCGACGTGCTGCTCCAGCCAGGCGTGATACTGCTCAGGCAGCGCCTTCAGGACATGCTGTTTCAGCTGACTGGTGCCGCGCACCATATTCTCACAGGCGATGATATTCAGCGGACGGGTCGTGCCGTCATCGCTGCGTTTAGCCAGCCCTTTCGCCACGCTGCCGGCAATGCGCTCCAGGATCTGCGGGCCCACGGCGGTGGTCACCAGATCGACCTCAGACACCAGGGTGACGATCGCCTCACTGGTGCTGTTCACGGCGCTGACGCCGGTCACGATTTCTGTTCTGGCCTGTTCGCCAACCACATGAACGGGATACTCATGACGCGCGTTCAGTGCATCCAGCACCGTCTGATTCACATCGGCAAAAACCAGTTCGATACCGGCATCAGCCAGTAATTTGCCGATAAAGCCGCGACCGATGTTTCCTGCTCCGAAATGTAACGCTTTCATAATTTTTGACCCATATCAAATGACGATGGGGCGGGCAAACCCGCCCCGGAAAATCGGGACGGGCATGACCGCCCCAGGGAAAATATCACCACATTATGCGATGGCAGGTTTGCCTGACAGCAGATCCAGCACTTCCTGCACGTTGCTGGTGTTCGCCAGCTTCTCGATCACGCTGTCATCATCCAGCGCATTGGTGAGGCTGGTGATCACCTGGATGTGCTCGTTATTGCGGGCTGCAATGCCGATGACCAGACGCGCCACATCCTCCGGCTCTTCACCGAACAGGACGCCTGCCGGATACTGGCAGAACACCACGCCGGTTTTCAGCACGCGATCTTTGGCTTCCACCGTGCCGTGCGGCACCGCAATTGACTCACCGAGATAGGTCGGGGTCAGTTTTTCACGCGCCAGCATCGCTTCAACATACTCCGGCTCGACGTAGCCGCCTTTCACCAGCTGTTCACCGGCAAAGCGAATCGCCTGCTCTTTGTTGCTGGCGGTCAGGCCGAGGAAGACGTTATCCGCGCCCAGCTTAAACAGGTGCGCGTTACCTTCATCGTAGCTGTCGGCCAGCGTCGTTTTCACGGTTTCGCGATGCGCATCACTGCGGTTAGCCGCCACCAGACGTTCGGTCAGGGTGCTGTAGAGCGCGCTGTCGAGGAAGTTATTCAGCGAAATATGCTGCGCGTGCGGTGCCTGGCGGATTGCGCGTTCGGTCAGGTCGCGATGCGTAATTACCAGATCGACATCACCGGGCAGGGCGTTGATCGCGGTATTGGTCACCGAGACATTGCTCAGACCGGCATCCTGCACTTTCTTACGCAGCACGCCTGCGCCCATGGCGCTGGAACCCATACCGGCATCGCAGGCGACAATGATTTTGCGCACGTGATGCAGGTCCACGCTCATGGCGTCGCTGGCGATCGCCGCACCGGGTGCGCTCTGGCCTTTGGACTGCGCTTTCATGTCATGCATGCGCTGGGTCGCGGCTTCGATGTCGTCATCTTCTTTTACTTTGCTGGTTTTCAGCAGGATAGCGGAAACCACGAAGGAGACGGCAAAGGCGGCTGCGATAGCGGCGACGTTCGCGAAGTAGGCGCCTTTTGGCGTCATCGCCAGCACCGCCAGGATAGAACCCGGTGACGCCGGAGAGACCAGGCCGCCGTTCAGGACGGTCAGCGTGAAGACGCCGGTCATCCCGCCCAGGATCACGGCCAGCAGCAGACGAGGCGCCATCAGCACGTAGGGGAAGTAGATCTCATGGATGCCGCCCAGGAAGTGGATAATGGCGGCACCGCCCGCAGACTGTTTTGCACTGCCACGGCCAAAGAACATGTAGGCCATCAGCACGCCCATGCCCGGGCCCGGGTTCGCTTCAATCAGGAAGAAGATCGATTTACCCGCTTCACTCGCCTGCTGGATGCCGAGCGGTGAGAAGATACCGTGGTTAATGGCGTTATTCAGGAACAGGATTTTCGCCGGTTCCACGAAGATCGAGGTCAGCGGCAGCAGGTTGTTCTGCACCATCAGGTTCACGCCCGCCGCCAGAATGTGCGACAGACCTTCAACCAGCGGGCCAATGGCCAGGAATGCCAGCAGGGCCAGCACCATCCCGATAATACCGGCCGAGAAGTTGTTCACCAGCATCTCGAAGCCGCTTTTGATTTTGCCGTCAATTGCCCGGTCGAACGACTTAATGGCCCAGCCACCCAGCGGACCGGCAATCATCGCACCCAGGAACATCGGCATATCTGCACCGACGATGACACCCATCGTGGTGATGGCACCGACCACGCCGCCGCGATCTCCGCCCACCAGACGTCCGCCGGTGAAACCGATCAGCAGCGGCAGCAGGTAAGTGATCATCGGGCCGACCAGTTTGGCCAGCGTTTCGTTCGGGATCCAGCCTGTTGGAATAAACAGTGCGGTGATGATACCCCAGGCGATAAACGCCCCGATGTTTGGCATCACCATATTACTCAGAAAGCGACCAAAGCTCTGTACTTTGACCTTCACTGATGAGGACATAAACCCACCCCTTATTGAGACGCGCTGCAATAGGAGAGCGCGTTTGTTTTTGTTTAGCCACCCCGACCCGAAGCCGGTGGTATTACTGTATGCACGCGGACTCTATCACGCGAATCTGGTACTGCGTAGGGCACGGAATTAGTGTGATCTGCATCACTGATTAAGGGGGCCTGCAGGGGGCATTAGCGTGACTCTGATCACATTTTATCGACCGATCGCCACCGTTATGTCGGATTTTTAGTCAGAATAGCCGGGTATCTGTGATGTACGTCACATCCTGAAAGAGGCGGTTTGTTATAGAAATGTGATGACAGTCACAAAATATTTTTGGTCGAAAATGCGCCAGATCACACTTCATTCAGCGGGTCGGAAAGGCGAAGAGAAAGCGTGAGGAGAGGGGCAGAGACATGACCTCTGCCCGTAAAGCGGGTTTACTGCTGAATGCCACCCTGAACGGCAGCCTGGGCCTGCGGCAGTGCCTGGGCGTTGGCAGAAAGCGTGCTCATCAGCGCGTTATACTGCGTGGCCTGATCCTGCGTCGGGAACTGCACGCCGCCATTGTTGAAGCTGACGCGGGCGCCCTGCAGTTGCAGGAAGTCGCCGGTCTGCACCGCACCCTGGCTCAGCGCCTGGAGCTTAGGCAGCAGCGGGATCAGCTGATTGGCGGGCACTGTCACCACTTTGTTATAGGCGGTGTCGTAGACTTTTTTCAGGTCGTCCGACTGCTTCAGGGCCGCTTTGCTGCTGTCTGCCTGCATTTTGGCGCTTTCAATCTGCTGGGTGACAATCACCAGGGCGCTGTTGGCCTGACGCAGCGAATCACGACGGCTGAGATAATCCTGCGGAACGCGAATCGCGGAAAGCTCATCCACCACCGGGCGCATTCCCTGCTCTACCGCTTTGTTCGCCTGCTGTGAGAAGCCATACAGAATGGCGTAATCGCTGGCGAAGTTGCCAAAGCTCTGCTTCTGGTTTTCGCTGAGGCTGGGAAGATGCTCGCCGCTGCGCATCACGGTATTCTGGAGAAAGTCGATAAATGCTTTACGCTGCTCGCCCTCTTTGTCACCACATGCGGTGAGCTGCAGCACGATCAGCGCGCCAGCGAGCATAATGCCGCCGCGTGCCATAAGGCGTGTAAATCCTGAAGCCATAGGGTCAACTCCTGTCGGTGATACTGTCTGATGTCCAGGTAGGAATGGCCTAAAGAATAGAACAAACCCGCGCCACGGCACAATGCGAAACCACCGCTAAAACAGGTGCTTTCTGAAATGGCGGTGGCAGAGCAGGATCGGCGGCGCGGCGGTGCACCCGGCATTGCCGGCTGGCGTCCCCCTCTCCGGGCGGCGTTTTCATGACGGCGGCCTTAAAACACCACGGCCTGCCCATCTTTCCGGCTTTCACTGGCCGCAATATAGAACCCCTGAGGATCGCGCACTATCACCTGCGCGCCGCCGAAGTTGTAGTTGCTCAGCGGATCTTCCAGCACCACGTTGTGGCCCATGCGGCGCAGGGTACTCAGGGTGTTGCGATCGAGGGTGGATTCAAAGACCACCTCGCGCCCCTGTACCACCCGCCAGCGCGGTGCATCAATCGCGGCCTGGGGATTCTGTCCGTGCAGCATGATACGCAGCGCCAGCTGAACGTGCCCCTGGGCCTGCATCGGGCCACCCATCACGCCAAACGCCATCAGCGGCTGGCCCTGCGGATCCTGCGCAAAGGCGGGAATGATGGTATGGAACGGGCGCTTACCACCAGCCACCACGTTGGGATGGGTCGGATCGCATGAGAAGCCCGCGCCGCGATTCTGCAGGCTGATGCCGGTGCCGGGAACCACCACGCCGGAGCCAAAGCCCATATAGTTGGACTGAATGAAGGAGACCATCATTCCCTGGCTGTCACCGGTGGCCACGTAGACAGTGCCGCTTTGCTGCGGCGAGCCAAAGCGGAAATCGCCCGCGCTGTCAGGATCGATTAACGCGGCCCGCTGGCGAAGATAGTCCCGGCTCAGCAGCAGCGCCGCCGGAAATTCCAGGTGATCTTCATCAGTGACATAGCGTTCGAGATCGACCAGTGCCAGCTTCATCGCCTCAATGGAGAGATGCAGCCACTGCGGTGAATCGGGTGCATAGCGGTTGATCTCCCACTCTTCCAGAATGCCCAGCGCGATCAGGGTCGCGATGCCCTGGCCGTTAGGCGGCAACTCCTGTACCGATCCACCGGCGAACGGATGCGACAGCAGGGTTACCCAGTCGGCACGATGGTTTTTCAAATCCTCCAGCGTCAGGGCAGCGCCATGCTCATGGGCGAAGGCCGCCATCTTCTGCGCCAGCGCGCCACGATAGAAGCTCTCGCCCTGGGTTTCAGCGATCTCCTGCAGCGTGGCGGCCTGCGCCGGGTTGCGGAACAGTTCCCCCGCCTGCGGCGGGCGGCCCTGCGGCGCAAAACAGTCGCTGAAGCCCGGCTGATCCCGCAGTTTGTCGTAGCCGCGCTGCCACAGCTGACCAATCAGCGGCGAGACCGGAAAACCGTCGCGCGCATACCCGATTGCCGGTTGCGCCAGGGTAGTGAGCGGCAGGGTGCCGAAGCGCTGCGCCAGTGAGACCCATGCCGACACCGCGCCAGGTACGGTCACTGACTCCCAGCCGGTTTCCGGCATGGTGTCAAACGCGGCGAAGCGGCCGGGATGCCAGGCGGCCGGGGCACGACCTGACGCATTGAGCCCATGCAGCTCACTGCCGTCCCAGACGATCGCAAATGCATCACTGCCGATGCCGTTTCCGGTCGGCTCCAGGACGGTGAGGGCGATAGCCGTGGCGATCGCTGCATCTACCGCGTTGCCACCCTGTTGCAGCATACGCAGGCCTGCCTGTGCCGCCAGCGGTTGTGACGTCGCCACCGCGTTACGTCCCATCATCGAGACGCGATGAGAGGGGTAGGCGACATTAAAATCTGTTTCACGCATCGCTTTTCCTTGCCGGGATCCGGTGTCTGGCCCGCCGTCTGCGCACCACTCAGGGAGTGCACTTTTGTCGCGCATGACGTCAGGCGTGAATGGCATAAACGCACCGGAATGAGGCGTCTGCCGTTTCTTAAAGGCCGCTGTTCAATAATCTGCTGAAAAAACAGCACTCAGATTAACGGATTTTCCCGCTCTGCACCGTGAGCCGACGCGCGGCAGCGCTGAAGGTCATGCCAGGATTATTCTTATTTTAATTAGAAAGATGAATATAAGTGTTCAGGAAGTAAACCATTGGCGTATATTTTGCACTCACTACCTGCAGAGGTGCAGCACCTCACAGAAATGAGAAGATGCCGGTAAAAAGCATGATGGCATCCACACAATTCGCAAACACACATTGATTTTTTTGCCCGCTATGAGGGCACAAAAATCAGCTGCCTCAGCACGTTAGAGGCGCTGGAATTTTTCCGGCAAACCATAGTTAAAAAAATAATTATAAATTGCGCGGCAAATCGTCAGGTCTCTATCCATACTTAGTCTCCCGGCATTTGTTGCATTGATCTGACAACTTTTAGAAATGCACCGCAGGCTGTGTCCCGTAATGGTTTCTCTCATAACAAAAACAAACCCTTGCGGGATCCAGCCTGGAACAGGCCCGGTTTCAGAGTCCTGACTTCAGGCTCGTACCTCTCTACTTTCACGTGCTTCATAGTGAGTTTTAAGGAGTTCTCTATGGAATTAAAAGACCCGATGTTTGAATTGCTCAGCAGCCTTGAGCAGATTGTTTTGACACGTGATGATCGCGCCGCCGAGTTACTCATTCAGCGTCAGCAACCCGCCCAGCCAGAACCGCAGCGTCTGCGTGAAATGACCGGCATGCAGGTTGATGAGTTTGCAAAGGTAATGGGCGTGAGCGTTTCTTCCGTGAAAAGCTGGGAAGCCCGCCGTACCCGTCCTTCCGCGACGGCGCAGAAACTGATGAAATTATTACATGCTAACCCGTATCTGGGACGGCAGTTGCTTGAGTGATCAGGCAGCAGGAAGAAACCCGCCGCTGGCGGGTTTTTTTATGGGCGTCAGGCGCTGTATTTCGCCGCCTGCCTGGTAAACCAGCTCTCCGGCACGCTGTAGGGCGGCTCCCGCAGCTGGGCCAGCCCGCTTTCGATAATCGTCGAAGCCTGCTGCCATAGCTGCGCATCACCCTGTTTCAGTAAGGCGATCTGAATCTGTTTTTCTACCAGGTAAATCCGTGCAAAATCGGGATCGAAACGGACGATCGCGCGGGTGTTGTCGATGATGTCCGCCAGTTTGATGGTCTGCGCCTCGGGACTGGCGCTGGCGGTGTGGCGGAAGTGCGCCACTTTACGGGCGGCGCGGTTCTTTGCGGTGGCGGGGGCGCTGTCGGTCAGCATCTCCACCAGACTGGCCACACGCTGACCAAAATGCGCTTCGATATCCTGTTGCGTCGTGGCGGTATCCTCCACCGTGTCGTGCAGCCAGGCCGCCGCTAAGAGCGCCTCGTCGTGACTGACGCTGCGCACCAGCTCTGCGACCGCAGCCGGATGAACGATGTATGGCTCATCGGTATATTTGCGGCGCTGACCGGCCCCGGCATGTGCCTCGGTGGCAAAGCGACGAGCCTGTTCTTCCAGTGAATCCTGCATGCTTTTCCCCCTGGCCAAAAGTTTGCTTGCAATTATCTAGCGCACTATCTATATTCATCAGTATGAACAGTGATCAAGATGACAAAAAAGTGAAACCGATGCCACTGTTGGTCGATCAGCAGCTCTGCTTTGCGCTTTATTCTGCCAACCTGGCGATGAGCAAAGTCTATCGCCAGCTGCTGAGCCAGCTCGATATTACCTATCCGCAATATCTGGTGATGCTGGTGCTGTGGCAGAAAGATGATGTCACGGTCTCGGAGATTGGCGAGCAGCTCTTTTTAGACTCGGCCACCTTAACGCCTTTGCTGAAGCGGCTGGAGAGCGCAGGTCTGATTAACCGGCAGCGCACCCGTCAGGATGAGCGGCAGGTTGCGGTGACGCTGACGGAGGACGGCCGGGCGCTGCGCGCCAGGGCTGAGACCATCCCAGACGCCGTTAAATGTGCCACGGCCTGTGAAGATGAGGCCCTGCTGGCCCTGAAATTACAACTGGATGGGTTGCGCGACAACCTGAACCAGTCCCGATAAAGATTGCGGTTGGGTGCGCCGCACCCACTGAACCTCACCGCCCGGTTACGGCTAAATAAGTAGCGGGCGATTAAATAGCGTAACGGAGAAATGTCATGTCTTTAGAACAAGTGGTTTACCGCGCCAAAGCCAAAGCAACCGGTGGTCGTGATGGTCGTGCAACCTCTTCTGATGGTGTGCTGGACGTGAAACTGGGCGTGCCAAAAGAGATGGGCGGTGCAGGCGGCGAAGTGACTAACCCTGAGCAGCTGTTTGCGGCGGGTTACTCTGCCTGCTTCATCGGCGCGATGAAGTTTGTTGCCGGCCGCGACAAAATCACCATGCCGAAAGATGCGTGGATCGAAGGTGAAGTCGGGATCGGTCCTATTCCCAACGGTTTTGGTATTGAAGCGACCCTGAATATTCATCTGCCTGGCATGGATGAAGCTGAAGCGCAGAAGCTGGTGGATGCGGCACACATTGTCTGCCCTTACTCAAACGCGACCCGCAACAACATTGACGTCACGCTGAATATCATCTGCTAAGTGTGCTGCGGGCCTGATATACAGGCCCGCTTCTTTTCTGCTGCGCGCTGCGGCCATCTCCTCGCCCGCCCTCTCGTGTATCAAAAAAAAGCACTAATCGGGTTATCAGTGATTATTTTCTGGCCTGATGAAGGCGGCCATGCTTTACTGAGCCACCTCGCGTTACAGCCTGTTAGCCCGTTCAGAATTTTCCTTCATCTTTGTCCGGTCCGCTTATTCGGCGAACTCTGTCGCGTTTCGGTAGTCACATAAAAAGATTTGGTCAAGCGCTTCACTCCGGAGAAACACCTTTTTTCATGAATTATATTAAAACCCTGTCTCAGCAAAAGTTATCGCTCTTGCTGGCGCTCTACCTCGGTATCTTACTGAATTTACCGATTTTCTATCGCCGTTTTGATGGTTTTCTCAGCCATTCTACGATAACGAACTGGCTGACTGCCGTCACCGAGGTGGTCGCCATTGTGCTGCTGACGTTCTTCCTGATGCGCCTGCTGTCGCTGGGAGGAAAGTGGTTTTATCGCGTGCTGGCCACGTTGATCGTGCTGATTTCTGTCGCCGCGGCCTATTACATGGCGTTTTTTAACGTCGTGATTGGTTACGGCATCGTGGCGTCGGTGATGACGACCGACACCGATCTCTCTAAAGAGGTCGTGGGCTATCATTTCATCCTGTGGATGGTGCTGGTCAGTGCGTTACCGCTGCTGATGATCTGGCGTAACCGGCTGAGCATGACGCTGAATGAACAGCTGCGGACGCCGGGGCAGCGCCTGAAACCAACCCTGATCATGCTGCTCTGTGTCGCGCTGGTCTGGCTGCCGATCCGGTTTTTCGACAAGCTGCAGAAGCACAATGAAGAGATCACCAATGTCGATCTGCCGAGCTACGGCGGGGTGGTGGCGCACTCCTATCTGCCGTCTAACTGGCTGGCGGCGGTCGGGCTGTTTGCGTGGACCCGCGTGGATGAGTCTCTCAAAAGCGAGGAGCTGCTCGACCCGGCGAAGAAGTTTACCTATGTTGCGCCTGCCGGGCTGGACGATACCTATGTGGTGTTTGTGATTGGCGAAACCACGCGCTGGGATCACATGGGCATGCTGGGCTATGAGCGTGATACCACGCCGAAGCTGTCCAAAGAGAAGAACCTGGTGGCCTTCCGGGGTGAGTCCTGTGATACCGCGACCAAACTCTCGCTGCGCTGCATGTTCGTGCGCGAAGGCGGCACCATGGATAATCCGGGACGTACGCTGAAAGAGCAGAACGTGTTTGCGGTGATGAAAGAGCTGGGCTTTACCTCAGAACTGTTTGCGATGCAGAGCGAGGTCTGGTTTTACGATAACGTGAATGCCAATAACTTCGCTTTCCGTGAGCAGATTGGTTCAGAGAAGCGCAATCAGGGTAAAGCGGTCGATGACATGCTGCTGGTGCCGGAGATGAAAGCGTCACTGGATCGTTTCCCGAAAGGCAAGCATCTGGTGGTGCTGCACACCAAAGGGTCGCACTATCTCTATTCGCAGCGTTATCCGCGCAGTTTCGCGAAATATCAGCCGGAATGTATGGGCGTGGATGAGACCTGCAGTAAAGCGCAGTTGATCAATGCTTATGATAACTCGGTGCTGTATGTCGACAGCATGCTGGACAGCGTGCTGGATCAGCTGCGCGATAAGAAGGCGATCGTCTTCTATGCGGCCGATCACGGTGAGTCGATCAGCGAGAATATGCATCTGCACGGCACGCCGCGTGAGATGGCCCCCCCTGAGCAGTTTCGGGTGCCAATGATGGTCTGGGCGTCCGATAAATATCTGGAAGACAGCCAGAACCGCAGCAACTTTGAGCGTCTGCAGGCGCAGCAGCGCGTAGGACGTACCCATCGCCATGTTGAGCTGTTTGATACCATCCTGGGTTGTCTGGGATATACCTCGCCAGATGGAGGCATCAACCCGGCCAATAACTGGTGTCAGGCACCGGCTAAGAGTGAGGCTAAGTCGCTGTAGCAGAGAATGAAAAGTCTGCGGCAGGCGGCTTAAACCCGTTAACCGCGTGCTTTCCAGGCGATCGGCGGCAAAAGCTCAAAAAGCGGTTGACGCTGTTCGGGGGTAGCAGTAACATGCGCCCCCATCGGCGAGTAGCGCAGCTTGGTAGCGCAACTGGTTTGGGACCAGTGGGTCGGAGGTTCGAATCCTCTCTCGCCGACCATATTTAAGAAACCTGTCTGAAAAGACAGGTTTTTTTTCGCCTGCAGAAAAGAGGATGCGAATCCGGCCGCCTCTTACCGCCACGCATAATCTCAAGGCGCAGGGAACAGGGGCAGAAGAGGAAAGCGTCCCACGCCAGGGAGGGCGTGGGCCGAGCGTCCAGGGAAGGTTTAAGCGCCTTTCCGATCTGACCCTGTTTCCGGCGCACTTCCGATCTGACCGCCATGAACGCCCCTCCGCGTTGCGTCCGACAAAGGCACCCGTTATCGATACAGCCACTTCAGACGGCTGACTGATGAGAATCCGGCCGCCTCTTACCGCCACGCATAATCTCAAGGCGCAGGGAACAGGGGCAGAAGAGAAAAGCGTCCCACGTCAGGAAGGGCGTGGGCCGAGCGTCCAGGGAAGGTTTAAGCGCCTTTCCGATCTGACCCTGTTTCCGGCGCACTTCCGATCTCACCGCCATGAACGCCCCCCTTGTTTTGCGTCCGGCGGAGATTTCTGGCAATGCAAAAGCCCGAACAGAATCATTCTGGTCAGATTTTCGGAGCCAGCGGGCCTCGCGGGATGAACGGCTCCGGTTTCTCCTGCGATATCAGGCGGCGGATGTCAACCCCACGAAGCGTCTGCCTTTTCCAGAAAGTTCCAGTAAACCCCCTTCGTCATCGGTTTCGCTGATTAACCGCTGTTATTGCCGCTTTCGCGCTGACAGCCCTTGCCACATCGGAGATGCCAGCATAATTCGCGACACGTTCTTCTTATGACCGAAAGCAACAACATGCTGATTTCTTATGCTTCTTTACCAGCATATTCCGCTGGATGAACGTCATAACGCACGGTGAATCGTTCAGTTATTCAACATTTGCCGGTAAAAGTTTTAAGTTTTTTAGCGGTGAGAATCACTAGCGACAGAGCAGCCGTCCAGCACAATGCACGGAAATCTGGCCTTCCGCACTGTGCATTGTATGGCTTTCAGAGCAAAACGGTTTTTATTACCGTTGCATGCTATTCCTCACACTCTGTGTAAATAAGTAACCGTTGTATTGACGTTCTTTGCAACTGTTGACAAATTGATGCGTCAATAAACGTGCAGTTACGGAATTTTCTGAATGCCCTATCCGCAGAAGAAAAACAAACAGTATCGTGCGTTTACACCACCCGTTCGGTGGTCCGCCTGAACCGCATAAAAAAATCAGAGGTCGGGCAATACACACAACATCACATCACAATGGAGCAAAAGCATGATCAACTCCCTGGCTAAATCCGGGATGCTGAAGGTCGGTCTGAGCCTGATTGCTATGACTGTCGCCGCCGGTGTTCAGGCAAAAACCCTGGTTTACTGTTCTGAAGGTTCGCCGGAAGGCTTTAACCCGCAGCTGTTCACCTCGGGCACCACCTACGATGCCAGCTCACGTCAGATCTACAACCGACTGGTTGAGTTCACCATCGGTACCACCGAACTGCACGCGGCGCTGGCAGAGAAATGGGATGTCAGCGAAGACGGTAAAACCTACACCTTCCACCTGCGTAAAGGCGTGAAGTGGCAGACCACCAAAGATTTCAAACCGACGCGCGAATTTAACGCGGATGATGTGGTGTTCACCTTCGAGCGCCAGCTGGACAAAAATAACGCCTACCACGGCGTTTCCGGCGGCAGCTACGAATATTTCGAAGGCATGGACATGCCGAAGCTGATCAGCAAAGTCGAAAAAGTGGACGACCACACCGTGCGCTTCGTGCTGACACGTCCTGAAGCGCCGTTCCTGGCCGACCTCGGTATGGACTTCGCCTCAATTCTGTCGAAAGAGTACGCCGACAACATGCTGAAAGCGGGCACCCCGCAGAACGTCGACCTGAATCCGGTGGGTACCGGGCCGTTCCAGCTGCTGCAGTACCAGAAAGATTCCCGCATCCTGTATAAAGCGAACCCGGATTACTGGGGCACCAAGCCTAAAATCGATCGCCTGGTCTTCTCAATCACGCCAGATGCGTCCGTGCGTTACGCCAAGCTGCAGAAAGGCGAATGCCAGGTGATGCCGTACCCGAACCCGGCTGACATCGCCCGTATGAAGCAGGATAAGAACATCAACCTGTATGAGCAGGCTGGCCTGAACGTCGGTTATCTGTCGTACAACGTTGAGAAAAAACCGCTGGATAATCTGAAAGTGCGTCAGGCACTGACCATGGCGGTCAACAAAAAGGCGATCATCGACGCCGTTTATCAGGGTGCAGGCCAGCCGGCTAAGAACCTGATCCCACCAACAATGTGGGGCTATAACGACGCGGTGAAAGATTACGCTTACGATCCTGAGAAAGCCAAAGCGCTGCTGAAAGAAGCGGGCATGGCGGACGGTTTCTCCATCGACCTGTGGGCGATGCCGGTTCAGCGTCCTTACAACCCGAACGCACGCCGCATGGCGGAGATGATCCAGAGCGACTGGGCGAAGATTGGCGTGAAAGCCAAAATCGTCACCTACGAGTGGGGCGAATATCTGAAGCGTGCTAAAGCGGGCGAGCACCAGACCGTCATGATGGGCTGGACCGGCGACAACGGTGACCCGGATAACTTCCTGGCGACGCTGTTCAGCTGTTCTGCAGCCAAAGATGGCTCTAACTACTCGCGCTGGTGTGACAAGTCCTTCGAGGATCAGATTCAGCCAGCCCGCGCCACCGCCGATCAGGCGAAGCGCATCGAGTACTACAAGCAGGCTCAGGTTGTAATGCATGACCAGGCACCGGCGCTGATGATTGCGCACTCAACGGTCTATGAACCGGTCAGCAAGAAAGTCACCGGGTACAAAGTCGATCCGCTGGGCGGACACTACTTTGCCCAGGTAGACATTAACGAATAATTGTCGCATTTCCGGGGCGGCTGCGCGTCGCCCCGGCTCTATCTCCCTGTTTTACTGGAAACGGTAGAGGCGCAGCCTGTCTGCGTCGCGGTCGGGCCTACCCGATCGTCAGATGTAAGCAATAACCCCCCTCGCGGCGACGGTCGCGCGGACAAGAGAGAAACCGGATTATGCTGCAGTTCATACTCCGACGTCTGGGCCTTGTCATCCCAACGTTTATCGGCATTACATTACTTACCTTCGCGTTTGTTCACATGATCCCCGGCGACCCGGTCCTGATCATGGCGGGCGAGCGCGGTATTTCACCTGAACGTCATGCACAGTTAATGGCGCTGCTGGGTCTGGATCAGCCGCTGTGGAAACAGTATCTGAACTACATCAACGGCGTGTTGCATGGCGACCTCGGCATTTCACTGAAGAGCCGCATCCCGGTCTGGGATGAGTTCGTGCCGCGCTTCAAAGCGACGCTGGAACTTGGCATCTGCGCCATGATCTTCGCCGTCGCTATCGGCATCCCGGTGGGAGTCCTGGCGGCCGTGAAACGTGGCTCGATTTTCGACCATACGGCGGTAGGCATCTCACTGACCGGCTACTCCATGCCGATTTTCTGGTGGGGCATCATGCTGATCATGCTGGTCTCGGTGCAGTTTAACCTGACGCCGGT
This sequence comes from Pantoea deleyi, assembly GCF_022647325.1. Lineage (NCBI taxonomy): Bacteria > Pseudomonadati > Pseudomonadota > Gammaproteobacteria > Enterobacterales > Erwiniaceae > Pantoea > Pantoea deleyi. Next base: position 3,939,198 of record NZ_CP071405.1, on the reverse strand, counting down.
GTCCGGGCGGGTGGGCGACAGCGTCTTCCTGGACGACACCCTGCCGCTGACCGGCTTTATGCTGATCGATACCTTCTTCTGGGGCGAGCCGGGTGATTTCCACGATGCGGTGATGCACATGATCCTGCCTGCCATCGTCCTCGGCACCATTCCGCTGGCGGTGATTGTGCGTATGACGCGCTCGGCCATGCTCGAAGTTCTGGGTGAAGATTACATCCGTACGGCGCGCGCCAAGGGCTTAACCCGGATGCGCGTAATCGTGGTGCATGCGCTGCGCAACGCCATGCTGCCGGTGGTAACGGTGATTGGTCTGCAGGTCGGCACGCTGCTGGCCGGGGCGATTCTGACCGAGACCATCTTCTCCTGGCCGGGTCTGGGCCGCTGGCTGATTGAAGCGTTGCAGCGCCGCGACTATCCGGTCGTGCAGGGCGGTGTGCTGCTGACCGCCGTTCTGATTATTCTGGTCAACCTGCTGGTTGATCTGCTGTATGGCGTGGTGAACCCGCGCATACGTCACAAGAAATAAGGGGGCATCATGTCTGTTGTTGAACCCGGCAGCGTTAACGTTGCACCCAAGCCGATGACCCCGTTTCAGGAATTCTGGCACTACTTTAAACGTAACAAAGGCGCGGTAATTGGCCTGGTCTACATCATCATTGTGCTGCTGTGCGCCATCTTCGCCGATGTGCTGGCCCCGCATTCGCCGGCTGAGCAGTTCCGCGATGCGCTGCTGCATCCGCCGGTCTGGCAGGATGGCGGGAGCTGGAGCTACATTCTGGGCACCGACGATGTCGGCCGCGACGTGCTGTCGCGCCTGATGTTTGGTGCGCGCCTGTCGCTGCTGGTGGGCTGTCTGGTGGTGGTGCTGTCGCTGATTTTCGGCGTGATCTTCGGTCTGCTGGCGGGCTATCTCGGCGGCGTGGTCGATGCCACCATCATGCGTCTGGTCGATATCATGCTGGCGCTGCCCAGCCTGCTGCTGGCGCTGGTGCTGGTCGCCATTTTTGGTCCGTCCATCGTTAACGCTTCGATTGCACTGACCTTTGTGGCGCTGCCGCACTATATCCGTCTGACGCGCGCGGCGGTGCTGGTGGAAGTCAACCGCGACTACGTGACCGCCTCCGGCGTCGCGGGCGCCGGTATGCTGCGCCAGATGTTCGTGAATATTCTGCCTAACTGCCTGGCACCGCTGATCGTGCAGGCTTCATTAGGTTTCTCCAACGCCATTCTCGATATGGCGGCGTTGGGCTTTCTCGGTATGGGTGCGCAACCGCCAACGCCGGAGTGGGGCACCATGCTCTCCGACGTTCTGCAGTATGCGCAAAGTGCCTGGTGGGTGGTGACCTTCCCCGGACTGGTCATTCTGCTGACCGTGCTGGCATTTAACCTGATGGGCGATGGTTTGCGCGATGCACTCGACCCGAAACTCAAGCAGTAAAGAGGCACCGAGATGGCGTTATTAAATGTAGACAAACTGTCGGTGCATTTCGGCGACGAGAAAGCACCGTTCCGCGCGGTTGACCGCATCAGTTATCAGGTTGAGCAGGGCCAGGTCGTGGGCATTGTGGGCGAGTCCGGCTCCGGCAAGTCGGTCAGCTCACTGGCGATCATGGGCCTGATCGATTTCCCTGGCAAAGTGATGGCGGAAAAGCTGGAGTTCAACCAGCGCGACCTGAAACGCATCTCCGAAAAAGAGCGCCGCCAGCTGGTGGGCGCAGAAGTGGCGATGATTTTCCAGGATCCGATGACCAGCCTCAACCCCTGCTACACCGTGGGCTACCAGATTATGGAAGCAATCAAGGTGCATCAGGGCGGCAACAAACGCACCCGCCGTCAGCGGGCGATCGACCTGCTCAATCAGGTCGGTATTCCCGATCCTGCCTCACGACTCGATGTCTATCCGCATCAGCTGTCGGGCGGGATGAGTCAGCGCGTGATGATTGCTATGGCGATCGCCTGCCGGCCTAAGCTGTTAATCGCCGATGAGCCGACCACGGCGCTCGACGTGACCATCCAGGCGCAGATCATCGAGCTGCTGCTGGAGCTGCAGCGTCAGGAGAACATGGCGCTGATCCTGATTACGCACGATCTGGCACTGGTGGCCGAAGCGGCGCACCACATTATCGTGATGTATGCCGGTCAGGTGGTGGAGAGCGGCAAAGCCGGCGATATCTTCAAAGCGCCGCGCCATCCCTATACGCAGGCGCTGCTGCGTGCGCTGCCGGAGTTTGCGGCAGACAAAGCGCGTCTGGCCTCACTGCCGGGCGTGGTGCCGGGCAAGTATGACCGTCCGATTGGCTGCCTGCTGAATCCACGCTGCCCGTATGCGACTGACCGCTGTCGTCAGGAAGAACCTGAACTGCGCACCATTCCAGGACGCCAGTCCAAGTGTCACTATCCGCTGGACGATGCCGGGAGACCAACTTATGAGTCATGAAACCAATAAAGATCAGTTCCTGCTGCAGGCCATCGATCTGAAGAAGCACTACCCGGTGAAGAAGGGGCTGTTTGGTCAGGAGCGCCTGGTTAAAGCGCTGGATGGCGTCTCTTTTAATCTGGAGCGGGGCAAAACCCTGGCGGTGGTCGGGGAGTCCGGCTGTGGTAAATCCACCCTGGGCCGCCTGCTGACCATGATTGAAACGCCGACCGAAGGCCAGCTTTACTGGCACGGTCAGGATCTGCTGAAGCACGATCCTCAGGCGCAGAAACTGCGTCGTCAGAAAATCCAGATCGTGTTCCAGAACCCGTACGGCTCGCTCAATCCGCGTAAAAAAGTCAGCCAGATTCTGGAAGAGCCACTGGTCATCAACACCTCGCTTACCAAAGCGGAACGCCGCGAAAAGACGCTGGAGATGATGGCGAAAGTGGGTCTGAAGACCGAGCATTACGACCGCTATCCGCACATGTTCTCCGGCGGTCAGCGTCAGCGTATCGCTATCGCGCGCGGGCTGATGCTCGATCCGGATGTCCTGATCGCCGATGAGCCGGTTTCCGCGCTCGACGTCTCGGTGCGCGCCCAGGTGCTTAACCTGATGATGGATCTGCAACAGGATATGGGGCTCTCTTACGTCTTCATCTCGCACGATCTGTCGGTCGTGGAGCACATTGCCGATGAGGTGATGGTGATGTATCTCGGCCGCTGCGTCGAGAAGGGGAGTAAAGAGGCGATCTTCTCTAACCCCCGCCATCCTTACACCCAGGCTCTGCTCTCCGCGACGCCGCGTCTGAACCCGGACGACCGCCGCGAACGTATTAAGCTGACCGGCGAGCTGCCCAGCCCGCTCAATCCGCCGCCGGGCTGCGCCTTCAATGCGCGCTGCCATCGTCGTTTTGGTACCTGTGTCCAGCTGCAGCCGAAGCTGAAAAACTACGGCGGGCAGGAGATTGCCTGTTTCGCTGTGGATCAGGATGAAAACCAGCCGGTGGGTGTGGCAGAGAAGGTCAGCTGAGGCGGCGCGGCCTGTGCGCTGACTGCTTAAGCGCACAGGCCATCGTCAATGCTGACGCGGTTCTCCCGGCCTGAGGCTCTGTTCTGGAGCCTTTTTTTATCTCAACTCAGCGGCAGACCGCATCACAGGCGGATCGGCAATGACGCTGTGACGCTGTTCCCCTTTTTTCCGTTAATACATTTCACCTGATTTTTTTCTGACTGAGGCTCAGCGAGGAAAAAGATAAATACTTTCAATCCCTCCGCGGCGCCTTCCGCTTCAGGCTCTGCGCGCAGCACGCCTGTTGCCGTTTCTGCAGCGATTTATCTCAGCCCGCCTGGCAGTACCCGCGGTTATCAGCACGGATAAATCGTAAAAATTACTAAAACACTTCTGACGGATTTAACTTAAGAAATAATTATTAATTATCAGGATTAATAGGCCGGTAATGGCGTTATCCGGCTCAAAAAGAATCTTTATGATTAAACCGATTTATTGAATCCGCTTTTTTTGTAATCAGATTTTTCTGACCATCATTAAAGGGATATGCTATATTCCGGAAAAATTTCCCCCCTGTTGCAGGCCATGGCTGATGAAGAATAATTACGATGATTTGCAGCGTTTTAAAGAGAAAACGCAAACGCTCGACATCGACTTTAAAGATATGTCTGGTCAGGCGCAGGAAGCGGCGGAACACAGTAAATGGGCGCTGATTCGCCAGCTGGCGAAAGAGGACAATCAGACGCCGTTCAGCGGCGGTCAGCGTATTGACCTGCCACAACCTCAGCCGCTGCGCGGTGATGAGTTTACGGCGCCGCCGCCCGAGGCACCGCCTCGCCATGCCACGCTGAGCGCGCAACCGGCCCTGGGGGCGGGTACGTCGATCCTGGATAGCCTGTCAGGCAGCGCGATGCCCGCGCCCGCCAGGACGGACAGTCACGCGGCCTCGCTCTTTCCGCCCCCGCCGCCGCGCCCTGTGGCTCAGCCGCAGGATGCCCCGCCTGTCGTGCCGGTCCGGCCCGCCGCGATTATGACGCCTCAGCCCGCGATGCCCCTGGCCGCAGACGCTTCTGAACCGGGACGCTTTGGTGCGCTGTTCCGTCCGCGCGAGACGCAACTGCCGAAAGAAACCTTACTCAAACCGTTACTGGAGAAGATTGCGCTATGCCGTTAGTTTGTGTGTGCTCGCCGAAGGGAGGCGTGGGAAAAACGACGCTGGCGGCGAATCTGGCCTGGAGCCTGGCGCGATCCGGTAGCAAAGTGCTGGCCATCGACTTTGATGTGCAGAATGCACTGCGTCTTCACTTTGGCGTGCCGCTGAACGATGGTCGCGGCTTTGTGGCGCGTTCAGAAGAGCAGGCGGACTGGAGTCAGTCGATCCTCACCACCGGCGGCAATATCTTTGTCCTGCCTTACGGCGACGTTACCGAGCCGCAGCGCGAACGGTTCGAAGAGAACCTGATGAAGGATCCTCACTTTATCCGGCGCGGCCTGGATACGGTCCTGAATTATCCGGGCCTGGTGATCGTGGCCGATTTTCCGCCTGGCCCGGGGCCTGCCCTTAAAGCGATGACGGCGCTGGCCGATATGCATTTAGTGGTGATGTTAGCCGATACCGCCTCCGTCTCTTTATTACCGCAGATTGAAGAGAACCGGATGATTGGTAAACCGCTTAATAATAAGCAGGGGCACCACTTTATTCTGAACCAGTGCGATAACCGCCGGAATATTAATCGCGATGTCACCGCATTTATGCAGCAGCGGCTGGGCGATAATTTACTGGGCGTGGTTCACCGTGATGAAAGCGTGGGTGAAGCCAATGCGTCTCAGCAGTCGGTTTATGATTTCAGCCCCGCATCGGCGGCCGCATTTGATATTGAACTGATCGCCAAACGCGTCAGCAGCATTCTGAATATCACCGTCGGCAATGGTGAAGTGCAGGCCTCTATCCGCACCAGCCACTATTAACCAGCTTCGGCCAGGTGACTGACTTACACAGCTCTTCTCAGGGTGACTCATGAGTAAAATCGGGTTTTACCTGCTGCTGCTGGTGCTTGCACCCGTCGCTGCGGTGATCATCATTACGCCAATGGACAGCCAGAAACAGTATATTTTTGGCCTGATCAGCATCGGCATGATGTTTTTATTGGGCTTCAGCAAGAGCCGAAAAATAACGGTGGTGATGGTTATTCTCTCCGCCTTAATGTCCAGCCGCTATATCTGGTGGCGGACGACGGAGACGCTGCATTTTAATTCCGAGATCGAGGCACTGCTGGGGATCGGCTTATATCTGGCGGAACTTTATGTCTGGCTGATCTTAATTCTGGGCTTCCTGCAGACCACCTGGCCATTAAAACGCACCATCGAACCCTTACCCGATGACACCACACTGTGGCCGACGGTCGATATTTATGTGCCGTCCTATAACGAAAGTCTGGACGTGGTGCGCGACACCGTGCTGGCGGCGCAGTGTATTGATTATCCGCGTGACAAACTGAAAGTGTATCTGCTGGATGATGGCAAGCGCAGCGAATTTGCCCGCTTCGCGGCGGATGTCGGGGTCGGCTACATCACCCGCGACGACAACAGACACGCCAAGGCCGGCAACCTCAACCATGCGATGAAGATCACTAAAGGTGAGCTGATCTGCATCTTTGACTGCGACCACGTTGCGACCCGTACCTTCCTGCAGGCGACGGTCGGGCCGTTCCTGAAAGATCCGAAGCTGGCGCTGCTGCAGACGCCGCACTACTTCTATTCGCCCGATCCCTTTGAACGCAATCTGCGCGCGGCGCGCAGCATTCCGAATGAGGGCGCGCTGTTCTATGGTCCGGTGCAGCAGGGCAATGATAACTGGAACGCCACCTTCTTCTGTGGCTCCTGTGCGGTCATCCGCCGTTCGGCGCTGGAAGAGATTGGCGGCTTTGCGGTCGAAACCGTCACCGAAGATGCGCACACCGCCCTGAAAATGCAGCGCCTGGGCTGGGGCTCCGCCTTTTTATCGATCCCGCTGGCGGCCGGTCTGGCGACCGAGCGTCTCGGCCTGCATATCATCCAGCGTACCCGCTGGGCGCGCGGCATGACGCAGATTTTCCGTGTCGATAACCCGCTGTTTGGCCGTGGCCTGAAGTGGCAGCAGCGTCTCTGCTATCTCAACGCTATGCTGCATTTCCAGTTCGGCCTGCCGCGCGTCGCCTTCCTGACGGCGCCGCTGGCTTACCTGCTGTTTAACCTGAACATTATTCACTCTTCGGCGTCGCTCATCTTTGCGTATGTGCTGCCGCACCTGGTGATGTCGCTCTACGTGAACTCCCGTATGAATGGCCGTTTCCGTTACACCTTCTGGGGGGAGATCTATGAGACGGTGATGTGCTTCCATCTGGTGATCCCGACTCTGCTGACCCTGCTGTCGCCGAAGCATGGCAAGTTCAACGTAACCGATAAAGGCGGCGTGCTGGATCAGGGCTTCTTCGACTTCCACATCGTGCGTCCGCACGTCATCGTGGCGCTGCTGCTGGGTATCGGGATCGTGGCGGGCATCGTCCGTGCCACGATGCATGACTATTTTGGCGTCGATCCTTACGTTATCGCCCTCAACGTTGGCTGGGCGATCTTCAGCCTGATCATCCTGATGGCGGCCATTGCCGTCGCCCGCGAAACCAAGCAGGTGCGTAAAACCATCCGCGTGGAGGTGCAGATCCCGGCGATTATCCACTACGCCAGCGGCATCTCATCACGCACCCAGACCAGTAACCTTTCGATGGGCGGTGCGCAGCTCGATGCGCCGGACGGCCGCCACGCGTCGGATGAGATTGAAGAGATCGATCTGCTGCTGAAATCCGGCGCGATCACCATTCCGGTCAGCAAGATTTCCGGCGATCGCGAGAGCATCCGCCTGCGCTTCGAGGCGATGCCGCTGGCGCGCCGTCGTGAGCTGGTGCGGGTGGTGCTGGCGCGCGCCGATGCCTGGATCCAGCCGGAGTATAAGCAGGATAACCCGCTGATTTCGCTGGGCACCATTATCCGTACCGTATTTGAGCTGTTCTGGCTGACCTGGAAGGGCCGCCACGATAAACGTAAAAAAGTCGACCCGGTTGCCGCGGCGGCGAAAGAGGATGGCGCGGCATGAAGATCCTGACGCACACTTTGCTGGCCAGTTCGCTGAGCGCCGCGTTATGGCTGACGCCAGCGGTCGCGGAGACGCCGGTTGCCGGCGAGAGCAGCAGCGCCGCACCGGTAAACAGCCCGGCCCCGACGCCCGCAGCCACTGCGCACACTGACAGTGCGGTCGCCAGTGGGCCAGTCAACAGCGCGGCACCGCTGCCAGCCGATGCCGCTGTCAGCGCGCCCGCAGAAAATCCGGCGCCAGCCAGCGGCGCGGCGTCTGCATCGCCCGCGGTAACGCCGGTTAACAGTGCGGCCACACCGGCTGCGGGTGCCGCGGTCAGCGCGCCCGCAGAAAATCCGGCACCAGCCAGCGGCGCGGCGTCTGCATCGCCTGCGGTGACGCCGGTTAACAGTGCGGCCACACCGGCTGCGGATGCCGCGCAGGCCGCGCCGCCGGTCAGCGGTGGCGAGACGGCCGCGCCGTCACGCTCCGCAACGGCCCCGGCTGCGCAGACCACAGAATCTGTCCCGGCTTCAGCGCCACAGAATGCGGCGGCGGAGCGCGCACCCGCATCGGCAAATCCAGCGTATGCCCCGGCAGGCGAGGCGACATCCGCGCCGCAGGTCAGCGGGGAGGCGGCGGCTTCGCCCGCTGCGCCAGCGATGAGCAGCGGATCCGTTACCCAGGACAGCAGTGCGCTGTCTGACGTGCCGCCGCCGCAGGGACTGAGCGGTGTCGATCCGGCGCTGGCGGCCGCCGCCAGCGCGGTGCCTTATGCGCCAGGCCAGACGACCGCGCCGGTGGCCGTGCCGCAGCCGGTTATCGCGGCGGCGATCAATCAGCCCATCAGCAGCACCATCTCGGTGGCCCAGATGGGCCAGACGCGCGGCATCACCCTGACCGGCGGTCAGCTACAGTCGGGTATCACCTTTACCCTGCCCAGCGACGAAGTCATTACCAATGCGCGGCTGAACCTGACGCTGCGCGTGTCCGCCGCGCTGGCCGCCCGCAATACGTCGCTGCAGCTGATGCTGAATGGTCAGCCGCTGGGCACGCTGCCGCTGGGCGCCACGGACAGCGACGTCAGTGACTATGAGCTGGATATTCCGGCGGCGATGGTGGTGTCGGCCAATAACCTCAATTTCAAAATCAACGATGCGGACAAGCTGCTGTGCGAAAAAGAGAGTGCGCAGCAGTATCAGGTCACTATTCTGCCGAAGACCGCGCTGCACCTTGAGGGACAGCAGCTCAACATCGGCACCAGTCTGCGCAATTTCCCGCGGCCCTTCCTGGATCCGCAGCGGATGACGGCCTCCGTGGTGACGATGGGCTTTGCCCGTCAGGTTTCACCGGACGCGGTCAGCGCGGCAGCCCTGGTGGCCTCCTGGCTCGGTATTCAGAGTGACTATCGCGGCATCCGCTTCCCGGTCGTGCGCGGCGAACTGCCGGAAAATAACGGCATCCTGTTTGGTCATCCCGGCGATCGCATCGGCACCCTGACGCTTCCGGCCAGTAATGGGCCGATGCTGCAGCTGGTCGATAACCCCAACAATCCGGTTTACAAGTTACTGCTGGTCGTGGGCAATAACGACGATCAGTTGCGTCAGGCGGCCAACCGGCTGACGACGCAGCCGCTGAATACCGATGAGAGCCATCTGCAGGTTTCCCCGCAGACCCTCGGCAACCGCAAGCCGTACGATGCGCCGCGCTGGATCAACACCGACCGCCCGGTGCGCCTGAGCGAGCTGCTGCGCAAAGATCAGAACCTGACCAGCAGCGGCATCTGGCATGATGCGCTGCGCGTGAACTTCCGCGCCGCGCCGGATCTGTTCCTGTGGGATGGCAACACGGTGCCGGTAAATCTGCACTATCGCTTCCCCTCCGAAAGCTGGATCGACGAGGACAATTCGTTTCTGAACGTCATGCTGAACGGTACCTTCCTGCGCAACCTGACGGTGAACAAGGTCGGCCTGCTGGAGAGCGCCTGGCATCGCCTGGGCGGAGATGCGCGTCAGGAGCAGTATCAGCTTAACCTCGAACCCTATCTGATCTATGGCGACAACCAGCTGGCGCTCTACTTCAATATTAAGCCGCGGGCGGATGCGCCCTGTGGTGTGCTGCTGAACAACAACATCAAGAGCCGGATTGAAGAGGATTCGTGGATCGATCTGAGCCATACGCGTCACTTCAGCATGCTGCCGAACCTCTCCTACTTTGTGGGGGCGTCGTTCCCATTCTCGCGGCTGGCCGATTTTGGCCAGACCACGCTGCTGCTGCCGGAAACGCCCAGCGATGCGGAGCTGTCCACCCTGCTGGACCTGGCCGCGCGGGCGGGTAACGCCACCGGCGTCGCGCTGACGCAGAATCAGGTGCTGTTTGGTCTGCCCGCTGGCGGCACCCATCTGGCGCGCCTGGAGCAGAGTGATCTGCTGGCGGTCAGCACCACCGGCAACAGCGCCTTTAATCAGGCGATGCTGGCGGCGTCACCTTACGACGCCACGGGCAACACCTTCGGTGTGAAAGAGCCGGATGCGCTGGAAAAAGTGCGTGGCTGGCTGACCGGTGACTGGAGTCGTCAGCAGCTGGATGCCGATCGTTACTTCTCCTCCAACGAGGCGTGGCGCGGCTTCCTCAGCTATCGCTCGCCGTGGAATCGCGATCGGCTGGTGGTGATGACGGTGGCGACCAGCGACGAACAGCTGCTGCGCCTGCACAACGATTTGAGTTCCGCGCAGATCAACGCCGCGGTGCGTGGCGATACGGCGATTATCACCGATGAAAACGGCATCCGCAGTTTCCGTGTCGGCGCGCAGTTCCCCAGCGGAGAGATGCCCTGGTACATGATGGTGGTGTGGTATGCCAACCAGCACTCGGTGCTGCTGGCGCTGGCGGCGCTGCTGGTTTCCGCCCTGGTGGGCAGTGCCGCCTGGGTGATGCTGAAGCGCCATGCGTCGCGGCGTCTGAACCCCGGTCAGAACCGTGATTCCGGCAGGAAGTAAGGATAATAACAATGAAAAAAAATCTGTTGAGTGCCGGTATCCGTCATGCGCTGCTGCTGGGCAGTACGCTGGCCCTGTCGCAGCCGCTGCTGGCGGCGGAGAGCACCAACCCGGCGTTGCAGGCGCTGTTTGACCAGGCCTCCTACTGGCATCAGAAAGCGCACGACGACCTGGCGAAGGCCTCGCTGCAGAAAGTGCTGATGGTGGAGCCGGGCAACACCCAGGCGCTCTACCTGCTGGCGCTCTACTCACAGCAGGGCGGCGACAATGCCGCGGCGGCGCAGTATCGCGCCCGTCTGAGCCAGGTTTCTCCCAACGATCCGCATCTGAGCGAGCTGGATAACGCGCGTCAGCTGCAGACCATTCCGCAGGCGCAGCTTTCGCTGGCCCGTCAGCAGGCGCGCAGCGGCAACATCCCGGCGGCGTTGCAGACCTGGCGCAACACCTTCAGCGGCAATGAGCCGCCCGCCAGCGTCGCGGCGGAATATTATCTGACCATGGCGGGCGACCGCACGCTGCTGCCGCAGGCGGTTGAGGCGCTGCGCCAGTTTGCCGCTCAGCATCCGCAGGATACCGGCGCGCAGCTGGCGCTGGGTAAGGCGCTGACCTATCAGGAGTCGACCCGCCGCCAGGGCATTGAGGTGCTGAGTTCGCTGGCGAGCGGCAATCAGGATGCCGACCGCTCGCTGCGGCAGGCGCTGCTGTGGCTCGGCCCGCAGCCGTCCGATGCGGCGCTCTACCAGACCTGGCAGCAGCGTCACCCGCAGGATTCCGCCGTCATCGACTACTACCGTAAAAACGTCGGCGGCGCAGAGAAAGGCGCGGGCTTCAGCGCGCTGAACAGCGGTGATGTCGGCGGAGCGCAGGCCAGTTTTGAAAAAGTGCTGGGGGCCAACCCTCAGGATGCGGATGCCCTGGCGGGCATGGGCTATGTGGCTCAGCGCGCCGGACGCTATCAGGAGGCGGCGGACTATCTGCAGCGTGCGGCTCAGCTCGGCGGCGAGCAGGGGGCATCGCGTCAGCTGCAGGCTGACGACGCCCGCTTCTATGCGCGGCTGGCCAGTGCCCAGCAGGCGCTAAAGAGCGGCGACAGCGCCCAGGCGCTGGCGTTAAGCGAACCGCTGATTCAGGCGGAAGGCGAAAAGGGGCTGGCCGCCAGGCTGTTCCGCGCTGACGTGCTGCGTCGCACGAATCAGCCTGAGCAGGCGGAGCAGCTCTATCGCACCATTCTGCAAAGCGATGCGGATAACCGCAGCGCGAAAGAGGGGCTGTTCTACGTGCTGCGCCAGCAGAACCGCACGGCAGAGGCCAATAGCCTGCTGGGCGCCCTGCCGGAAAGCGTCCGTCAGAGCGTCACGCCGCGCGCCAGTGAAGCCGATGCGCTGCGTCAGCAGGCGAAGCGTCAGCTGGCGGCCGGTAACAGCGCGGCGGCGATCACGACGCTGCAGCAGGGGGTTCAGCGCTATCCCACCGATGGCTGGCTGCGGCTCGATCTGGCGCGACTCTACCGTCAGCAGGGCGACACGCTGCTGGCGGCCAACGTGATGCAGCCGGTAATGCGCAGCGGAGCCAGCACCAGCGAACTCTATGCGGGCGCGCTCAACGCCAGTGAAAGCGGCGGCTGGCAGCAGGCCAGCGCGCTGCTGGCGCGGATCCCCGCGCCGTCGCAGACGGCGGCGATGCGCGAACTGGCGCAGCGGGTGAATTTCAATCTGCAGATGAGCACCGCCGATCAATATCTGGCGCAGGGCGCCACGGCAGCGGCGGCCAATACCCTGAAAGCGCTGACGACCACCCCCCCGGCCAACCCGGTGGATGCCGGTAATCTGGCGCAGAAACTGGCGCAGGCCGGCGATCTCACCCTCGCCGTCTCGGTAGTACGCACCAACCTGCAGCGTGGCGTGCAGGGCAACGCGGGTGACTATGCTGCGCAGATGGCGGTGCTGAATCAGGCCGGACTCGGCAGCGAGGCGCAGCGCTTCCTCAGCAATCCGGAACTGCAGGCGCGCAGTACGCCGACGCAGCTGGCGGGTATCCGCAACGGCTATCTGATTAATGAGGTGGATCGCCTGCGGCAGCAGCGGCAGTACGCGGCGGCCTACGACAAACTGATCGGTGCGCTGCAGCAGGATCCACAGAACCGTGACCTGATGTTCGCCATGGCGCGACTCTATCAGGACGGCAAAATGAACCGCGACGCAGGCGTGGTGTATGACTACCTGATGACGCAGGATACGCCGACCCAGGATGCGCGCGTCGGCGCCATTAACGTCGCGCTGGCGCAGAACAATGTGCCACGCGCCAATGCGCTGACCCGTGGCCTGAACAGCACGACCCGATCGCCGGATCGCCTGCTGCTGCTGGCGCGGGTGGCGGAAGCCAACGGCGAGCATTCGCAGGCGATGGCCTATCTGCGTTCAGCTCGCGGACAGCTGATTGGCCTGCAGGGTGCGCAGCCCGGCAGCGTGCCGACGGTTGGCGGACTGGCGCTGGCGGATAATCCGTTTATCAACCGTAACACCTCGCCGGTGGGACGTTCACCTTCGGCGTACGGCACCGTCCTGCCGTGGCAGGCGGCACCGGCGGAGGCTGCGCCTGAGGGTGAACCGGCCGCAGGCGGCGAACTTGTCGCGCAGCGTTCGCAGATCCTGCACGATGTTGACACCATGATGGACGCGCTGCAGGAGAAAACCGCCACCTGGAGTCAGGGCATGGTGCAGGTGCGCGGGCGCGATGGCGAATCGGGCCTGAGCAAGCTCACGGAAGCCAAAGCTCCGCTGACCTTCTCGACCGTGCCGTTTGAAAAGTCCCGTCTGGACTTCACCGCCACGCCGGTCTCCCTTACGGCCGGCAGCGGCGCGGCGGATGCCTGGCGTCGTTTCGGCACCAATGCGCTGAGTCAGGGCAGAGTGGTGGCCGCAGGCGGTGCGACGGTGAATGACCTGCCGAACGCCACCACCGATTCGCAGACGGCCTCTGGCGTCGAGCTGAATCTGGCGCTGAAGGGCGACAGCTACAAGGTGGATCTCGGCAGTACGCCGCTGGGCCAGGATCTCAGCACCCTGGTGGGCGGCGTGCAGTGGTCACCGAAACTCACCGACTTCCTGACGCTGATCCTGACCGGTGAGCGCCGCGCGATTACCGACAGCCTGCTCTCTTATGTCGGCGCAGAGGATAAAACCAGCGGCAAACGCTGGGGCCGCGTGACCAAAAACGGGGCGAACGCGCTGCTGAGTTACGACAATGGCGATGCCGGGTTCTATGCCGGTGCAGGCGCTTACAGCTACCTGGGTGAGAATGTCGCCAGCAACAATAACCTGCAGGCGACGGCCGGGGCCTATGTCCGTCCGTTCCATACCGATGACCGCGAGCTGAAAGTGGGGATGAGCCTGTCGTGGATGGACTTCTCAAAAAACCTCAGCTACTTCAGCTACGGACAGGGGGGCTACTTCAGCCCGCAGAACTACGCGTCGGTTTCATTCCCGATAGAGTTCTCCCGCAAGTTTGACGATCTGAAAGTGAATATCGGCGGGTCCGCCGGTTATCAGTCCTACAGTCAGGATAAGAGCGCGTATTTCCCGGCCGATGCCCGCCTGCAGTCGGAGCTGGAATCCCTTGCCGCCAGCGGCAGCGTGAAAGACGCCTACTATTCCGGCGGCAGCAAAAACGGCATCGGCTATAACCTGCACGCCGGGGCGGACTACAAACTCAACAAAGATGTGACGATTGGCGGCCAGCTGGGCTATGACACTTTTGGTGACTACAACGAAAGCAGCGCGCAGCTCTATGTCCGCTATCTGTTCGGAGAGAAGTAATGAGTGAACATGCAGGGGTATCGCACCCTTATCAGCCGGGCTGGTTTGACCTGGTCAGTGTGCTGATCGACGGGATGATCGCCAACGCCGGTCAGCAGGAGGCGGAAGCCTTTCTCTATCAGATGGGAGAATCGCTGGCGACCCGCTATCCTTTGCCACAGGCGCGCACCGTGCAGGATCTGGAGCGCGAGTGTAATCTGCAGCTGGCACGGTTTAACTGGGGCTTTGTGCAGTTTCAGCCGGAAGAGACGGCGCTGCGGATTGCGTATCACGCCTTACCGGCGGGCGACAGCCTCCATTCCCCCGCGGACTGGCAGGCGGCCTTTGGGGCGGTGATGGCCGGACTCCTTTCAGGCTGGTTGCAGGGGCAGGGCGGCAGTCACCGGGTACCGGTGACGCCTGAACTCAATGACGGCACGACGCTGCACTATCGATATCAATAGGACGGGACATGAAACGTAAGCCATTCTGGCTGGGCTGGATTTGCTCTGTATTACTGCTGGCCTGCAGCGCACAGGCAGGTGCCAGCGGCTGGGAGACCTTTAAGAGCCGCTTTGTTACTGCGGAAGGGCGGATCATCGATACCGCCAATAACAACGTCAGCCATACCGAAGGGCAGGGCTACGGCATGCTGCTGGCGGTCGCGAATGACGACCGCGCCACCTTTGATCGGCTCTGGCAGTGGACACGCACCCAGCTGCGCAATCCGCAGACCGAGCTGTTCTACTGGCGCTATGTGCCCGGCAGTGACGATCCGGTTGCCGACAAAAATAACGCCGCAGACGGTGACGTGCTGCTGGCCTGGGCGCTGCAGCGTGCCGCCCGGAAATGGCAGGATCCGGCCTATCAACAGGCGTCTGACCGCATCCAGCGCGCTATCATCAAGCTGGATGTGATCCGCTTTGGCGGCCACACCGTGCTGATGCCGGGCGCGCAGGGCTTTAATAAGACCAGCTACGTGGTGCTGAACCCCTCCTATTTCCTGTTTCAGGCCTGGCGGGAGTTTGGCGAACACAGCCATCTTCAGGTCTGGGATGCGCTGATTAATGACGGCTTCGATCTGCTGGGTAAGCTGAGTTTTGGCAAAACCGGGCTGCCGCTGGACTGGGTGGCGCTGAATGCCGATGGCTCGGTGGCTCCGGCGGTCGGCTATTCGAACCGCTTCAGTTATGACGCGATTCGCGTGCCGCTGAACATCTGGTGGTACGATCCGCACAGTCTGGCCCTGGTGCCGTTCCAGCGAGTCTGGCAGGGTTACAGCCGGATGCTGACCCCCGCCTGGTTCGACGTGCTGGCCAATACTCCGGCGCCTTATCATCTGGAGGGCGGACTGCTGGCGGTTCGCGATCTGACCCTGAATGAGACCGGCTATCTCAGCGATCGGCTGGCGCCGGATCAGAACTACTTTTCGGCCAGTCTGCAGTTGCTGACCTGGCAGGCGTTTCAGGAGAAACGCTGATCGCAACGCAGGTCAGGGCTGAGCCGCCCTGACCTGCCGCGGACGGCTTACTCCGGATAGGGCACCCAGTCGCCGCCGTTAAGCCGGATCCACGGCTTACCCTGATACATCATCACCACCGCACCGTCGTTCTCCGACACCACCGGCGTCTGAGGCAGCTTGTCGGCCAGCACCGACATATTCACATTCGGCGCATTAAAGACCTGGCCATCCACCACACGCGACACCAGTTCTGAGATCGCCAGCAGGCTGGTCGGGGCATCAATATTCAGCGGCTGGCCCTGATGAGGCGCCTTCATGCCGACAAACTTAATCCCCACCGGCACATGCGTAATGCCGGGGCTGGGAATATCACGCAGGCCGGACATCTGCATCTTATCGCCCTGCAGGGCTGCGCCATGCTCCGGCACGACCAGCACCATTACCCGACGGCCCGACTTCTCCAGCTGAGTGAGGAAGGTATCGATCTGATCAAACAGCAGCTGCGCCCGCGGCTTCCATGGGGCAGTTTTGGTGCTGCCGGGTTCGCGGGTGCCGTCGTGCAGCGGGATCAGGTTGTAGAAGGTCGCGCTGCGCGCATCGCTGCTCCGGTTACGATCGTCGAGCCAGCGCTGCATCAGCTGACCGTCGTTGAACACCGGCGAGCTGTCGAAGGAGGTCAGTTCCGGCGCAATGCCCGCCTGTGACATCAGCGGAGCCTGAATGTCGCCCGACTCCCGCAGCTCTTTGAGATAGTTACCGAACACGCCGGTGTGGTCCATCATCAGCTGCTCTTTGAAGCCCAGCTTCGCCAGATTGTCGAACAGATAGCAGCGGGCATCGGCCGGTTTGTAGAGATCGCTGTGTGAGGTCTGACCGCAGCTGGCGCGCAGCAGGCGAATCCCCGCCGGGCCGCTGTAGCTGGTGGCCGAGTTATAGTTGGTCAGCATGATGTCAAAGTGCTGCCACAGCGGATGATTGCGCAGCTGGGCCGCCTCCATATCGGACCAGGCGAGGGAACAGATGTTGATGACCAGAATGTCGAACGGCTGTGAATCCGCTGGCAGGCTCTCCGGGAAGTGGGTGACGCGCTTGCGCTCACTCTCATAAAAGCGGCTGAGCCAGGCGGTCAGGCTGGCGCTGGTGGGCGCGGCCGACTGATCGAGTCCCTCCGGCACGGCCGCTGCCGGGGTCGCGGCGGGCGTCTGATTCAGGACGACCTGCGGCGTGGCGGCGCGCGTCGGCAGCAGCGACATCGCCGGGCCGGCAATAGTCAGCACGTTGAGCCAGATCAGCATCAGCGACACCAGCACGGTCAGGCGAATCCAGGGGGAGATAAACAGGTAGAGCACCAGCAGCACAAACAGCGCCCCCAGCATCTGCCAGTTGATAAAGCGGTCGGCCAGGTCGAGCAGATAATCCGCCGAGAAGCCCGCCAGCTGGTCGCCCTGACTGAGAATGCTGTTGATGCCGGGCAGCCAGGTGTCATGCCAGAACAGCCCGAAACCGATCGGGATCGACACCCAGTGGCGCAGGCGATGCAGACGTGCCGACGGCAACGGGAAAAGCAGCCAGGCGAGAAACACCAGGTTGCTCAGGGCGTGAAAATTGAGATAGCCGTACCACAGCAGGGCAAACTTGACTAAAAAGTAGAAATTCCAGCCGCCCAGCCCACGCCAGCGGGACCACAGAAGAGAGGCGTGACCCGCAGCGGGTTGATCATTTTTCATTAATGTTTGCATCCGTTTTTGAAGATTGACGCTGCCAGTGCCCTTCAGACTTCAGCGCACGTGCAGGTAACAGACGATTCAGCAGGCCGTTCCAGCGACGCGGCAGCCACCGCTGCCACACCGGCTTCAGAATCAGCACGATCGCTATCGCCAGCAGGGCAATCTGTACCCAGTCCATCAGGTTCATCGGGATTCTTTCTCCGGCAGTAAAGTAATGGGCTGCGGTGTTGCCCGTTCAGGCGTGTCTGCGTGCCGGGGGAGGGCGTCGCGCACCGGCGCGGCCACCACAGCCGCCGCCTGCATCGCCACCGGTCGCATTTTTTTGATGTTGCCGATCTCGGCCTGAATCTGGTTGTCCTCAAACCAGATAATCCGGTTGGCAAACAGCTCGTCGTGCGGCAGGGAAAAGATAAATTTCAGGGCCTTATCCAGGTCGTTATAGCGACAGGAGGAGAGAAACAGGATGACCCGATCCTCCAGCACCGTGACCAGATCGCCAAAGCGACGCGGTTTGCAGAGCGTGAGGATCTGCTGCGGGCTGAGCTGCGGCACCGGGCGCAGGGCGACCAGCAGGCCCTTGTCATTTTCCGGCAGCAGCGGATTACTGATCAGCTGGCCGACCGCCTGACAGAACGCCTCAAGAGGCAGATAGCCCTTTTCGTGCAGCGGCTGCAGTGAGGCGATCAGACCTTCCAGACTGGCGGGAACCAGGCGGCTGAACCGCTGCCCCTGCATCCCTTCCAGCAGGGTCAGAAACTGCGACATCGCGGCCGTGGTGGGTACGATACTGTTCACGCCGCAGGCCTGCAGCAGCCGCTCATCACTGTAACGCAGGCTGACGCCCATCTCCCGCACCACGATCTTCAGCCCGTTACCGCGTGCGCGGCGCAGGCTGTGCACCATTTTTGCCAGTTCGCGGATCTGCTCGCTGTGCGTCAGGCTGAAAATAACGGTGGCAGCATTGGCCTGCTGCGCGCCTTCCCAGACCTGCTGATTATCCTCAAACAGCTGCCACTGACGTGAAAGCGGCGGTGCGCCCTCCAGCACGCTCTTATCGGCCAGATAAAGCTGTTCATCATTCAGACTCAGCGGTTCCTGCGTTTCTTTTAACGCAAAGAAATGATCATCTTCACAGCCCAGGCGCAGGGTGCGATCGGCCAGCAGCCGTTCACCGGCATACCACCAGCTTATTTGATATTGCCAGCCGCCCTGCTGAAAGGTTAAATAAGCCAGCCCGTCCATCTGGCGGAAATAACGCTGCAGATTATTACTCTGATTAAATTGCGTGATACCGGCTGTGACAATGAGAAGCGTCATCTTCCTTTTATGCAGCAGCCTGCGCATACGCGTTATCCAGCCGCTTAATTCTGCCTCATTTAATTTATTCCACTGCGAGGCAGGGCTGCTAAAGATCACCAGTCCATTTTTACTGCCGAGCGTGCGGGCGAAATCGCGCTCCAGCTGCAGCAGGCTTTTTTTATTTTCGGGCAATGAATAGAGCGGGATGCGGTCGGGGCCACCAGCGGGGTCGGGCGTCAGCAGCGCCCGTGGCGGCTGACCGGCGCTGATG
The DNA here is from genome assembly GCF_022647325.1 of Pantoea deleyi. Classification (NCBI taxonomy): domain Bacteria; kingdom Pseudomonadati; phylum Pseudomonadota; class Gammaproteobacteria; order Enterobacterales; family Erwiniaceae; genus Pantoea; species Pantoea deleyi. The sequence continues at coordinate 3,920,110 of NZ_CP071405.1, read as the reverse complement.
AGCGTCACGGTGTGCTGATGCGAAATAACCTGCCGGATAAAGGTGTGGGCATCCTGCGGACGTGTGCAGCTCACCCAGTAACAGCCGGGATTTTGTAATGTGCTCACTTCAGGCTGAACCTGTGGCAGCCCCAACGAAAAAGAATTTTTCATATTGAATTCGTTATTTTTCCAGCCCGGGCTAGTTTATTATAGACAGCATAGGTTGTAACCTGACTAATTAAAAATAACTGACGCTCGACCATTTACCCCTTTCCGGCCATCGTACGCATTCTGGAAAGCACTTTCCAGATTACGGGTAAATGTTACTGTCCGGATGCCGACATTTTATTGGTGGCGAGAAATAATGAAAAACCAAGACGTTTATACGGTGGTCTCCGCTCAGCGTGAGCCTCAGGATGATATCAGTGCGCTGCGCGACGCCTTTTCTCTGCATGCGTTTCGTTATGTCGATATTGCGCGCGAAGAGCGGCTGAAAGAGATCGTGGCCCGCTGGCCACTCTTATCGGAAACCCTGTCTGCGCTGCCGGGGCAACCTCGCTGATGCCGCAGATTGCGCTTCAGGGCCTCCGGGGCGGCGTCGGCACCACCTCGCTCTGCGCGGCTCTCGGCTGGGCGCTGACCGCGCTGGGTGAGCGGGTCCTGCTGATTGATGGCTCGCCGGTGAGTCAGCTGGGCGCGCATTTTAATCTGCCGATCCAGGCGACGCAGGGCTGGATGCAGGCGCTGTGTGAGGGCGGTGACTGGCAGCAGTGTGCGCAGCGCTATCCGCAGGGCCCCGATCTGCTGCCTTACGGCCAGCTCTCCGCCTCTGTTCAGGCGCAGGATGCGGCTGTCGCCGCGCCGCTGCTCGAAGCGCTTCCGGCGCTGCGCGGGCGCTACGGCTGGATTCTTTTCGATCTGCCTGCCGACAGCGCGCCGTGGCACGAAAAACTGCTGCCGCGGCTGGATGGCCTGCTCTGCGTCACCACGCCAGACGCCAACTGCCACCTGCGCCTGAGCCAGCGATCCTTTCCTGCGATGACCCGGTTTCTGATCAATCAGTTTAATGCCAACAGCCGCCTGCAGCAGGATCTGCATCAGCTCTGGATGGCGTCGCTGAATCCGCTGATCCCCCTGCTGATCCACCGCGACGAGGCGCTGGCAGAAGCCCTGATGATGAAGCAGCCGGTGGGCGAATACCGGCCACATGCGCTGGTCAGCGAAGAGATCACCACCCTGGCGAACTGGCTGCTGCTGCATCTGAAAGGGGATCGTGCGTGAATCCGCTACGCTGGCTGCTGACCGCCCCGGCCTGGCAGGGGGCAGAGCGGCGCTACGCCGACGCACGTCGTCATGGCGCCTCCCGTTTCGCCAGCGCGTTTAACCTGTTCTGGTACGGGCTGGTGGTGACGCTGTTCCGCGTCGAAACCCCCGGCTGGCAGCGCCTTCTCCGGCAGCGCCGCCGCCTCTATCCGCATATTTCGCCGGAGCGCCCCCGGCCGCTCGATTGCCTGCGCTATCTGATTCAGACCCTGTGGCTGGTGATTGTCCTGCCGATGGAGGATCCCCGCCGCCGGGCGAACGGTTTCGCTGCGCTGATTCGCTGGCGGCAGCAGGTCTACCGCTGGCTGGAGCGGCGCGCACGACGGGCCGGGTCGAACCCGCTCGGTGCACGCGCCGAACGGCGGCTGAAGCGCCTGCCGCCGCTGCTGCGTTATGCCCTGTTTACCGTCGTGGGGCTGGTCGCCTCGCTGCTGGCGCTGCTCTGTATCAGTCAGCCCTTCGATCTGACGACGCAGTTTATCTTTGTGCTGCTGCTCTGGGCGCTGGCGATGGGGGTACGGCGGGTGCCCGGTCGTCTGGCTACCATGATGCTGATTGTGCTGTCGCTGACCGTCTCCTGTCGTTATCTCTGGTGGCGCTATACCTCGACGCTGAACTGGGATGACCCGGTGAGCCTGGTGCTGGGTCTGCTGCTGATCGCCGCCGAAACGTACGCCTGGGTGGTGCTGGTGCTGGGCTATTTTCAGACGCTGTGGCCGCTTAACCGGCAGCCGGTGTCGATGCCAGATGACCGCGCGACGTGGCCGTCGGTGGATCTGCTGGTGCCCACCTATAACGAACCGCTGAGCGTGGTCAGGCCGACGCTCTACGCCGCGCTGGGGGTCGACTGGCCGAAAGATCGCCTGAACATCTATCTGCTGGATGACGGCAGGCGGCCGGAGTTTCGCGAGTTCGCCGCCAGCATTGGTGTTCACTATGTGGTGCGACCGGACAATGCACACGCCAAGGCGGGCAACATCAATCACGCGCTGAAAACGCACTGCCGTAGCGACTTCGTGGCGATCTTTGACTGCGACCATGTGCCGACGCGCGCCTTTCTGCAGATGACGATGGGCTGGTTTATCCGCGATCCCCGGCTGGCGATGCTGCAGACGCCGCATCACTTTTTCTCACCCGATCCGTTTGAGCGCAACCTGGGGCGTTTCCGTCGTACGCCGAATGAGGGATCGCTGTTCTACGGGCTGGTTCAGGATGGCAACGACACCTGGGATGCCACCTTTTTCTGCGGTTCCTGCGCCATTCTGCGCCGCGACGCGCTGGAGAAGATTGGCGGTATCGCGGTCGAAACCGTAACGGAGGATGCGCACACCTCGCTGCGCCTGCATCGCCTCGGCTATACCTCCGCCTATATCCGCATTCCCCAGGCGGCCGGACTGGCGACAGAGAGCCTCTCCGCCCATATCGGCCAGCGTATCCGCTGGGCGCGCGGCATGGTGCAGATTTTCCGTCTCGATAACCCGCTGTTCGGCAAAGGGCTGAAGTGGGTGCAGCGCCTCTGTTACGCCAACGCGATGCTCCATTTTCTCTCCGGGATCCCGCGGCTGGTGTTCCTGCTGGCGCCGCTGGCGTTTCTGCTCTGCCATGCCTACATCATCTATGCGCCCGCGCTGGCGATCGCCGTCTATGTACTGCCGCATATGCTGCACACCAGCCTGACCAACTCGCGCATCCAGGGACGCTGGCGACACTCGTTCTGGAGCGAAGTCTACGAGACCGTGCTGGCGTGGTATATCGCCCTGCCGACGACCGTCGCGCTGATCAATCCGCACAAGGGCAAGTTCAACGTGACCGCCAAAGGCGGACTGGTTGAGAAGCGGCATCTGGACTGGGTGATCACCCGCCCTTACATGATGCTGGTGCTGCTCAATCTGGCGGGCGTGGTGATGGCCTTCTGGCGGCTGCAGCACGGGCCGGCAAACGAGGTGTTAACGGTGTGGGTCAGCCTGGTCTGGGTGATCTACAACATGGTGATTCTGGGAGGCGCGGTGGCGGTGTCGGTGGAAGCCCGGCAGATCCGTGAAGCACACCGGGTAGAGATTGCGATGCCGGCGGCGATTTCGCGTGAAAACGGCCACATGCTGCCCTGTACGCTGCGTGACTATTCGGATGGCGGGGTCGGTCTGGAGCTGCGCGAGCCGGATGCGCTGCAGGAGGATGAGAAGGTCTGGCTGCTGCTGCGTCGCGGGCAGCAGGAGTTCAGTTTCCCCTGCAGGGTGCAGCGCGTCTTTGGCCTGCGGGCGGGTGTGCGTCTTGACGCCCTGACCACCCGCCAGCACATCGATTTTATTCAGTGCACCTTCGCCCGCGCCGATACCTGGGCGCTGTGGCAGGACGGTTTTCCTGAGGATAAACCGGTGCAGAGCCTGGCCGATATTACGATCCTCGGCTTTAAAGGGTATCTGCGCCTGGCGGAATATGGTCCGCCGCAGTTACGTCGGTTGTTTAACCTGCTTACCGCTGGGGTAAGCTGGCTGGCTTCGCTGTTGCCGCAGGGCATCGGTCGCGCGCCTGCTTAAAATTCTGCATTGAGTTGATGATATGACGACAACGAAATTAAACAGGTGGGTCGCTGCGCTGCTGCTGGGCTCCGCAACACTAAACTGCGCGCTGGCGCAGGAGACGGCGCCGGCCACTGCCGCCGCCGAACCCGCGCAGCAAACGATGCCGCCGGAAGCGGCTGCGCCGCTGCGCAGCAGTCAGCTGAACTTTGTGACGCTGGCGCCGCCGCCGGGCAGCATGACGCTGAGCGGAACGCGCAGCACCGGTCAGATCGAGTTTGGGGTGCGCAGTGATGAGGTGGTGACGCGCGCGCTGCTCAACCTCAGTTTCCGGCCGTCGCCCGCGCTGCTGCCCACGCTGTCGCAGCTGAAAGTCTACCTCAATGATGAGCTGGTCAGCCTGATCACCCTGACGCCGGAGCAGATGGGCAAAGAGAATCAGATGCAGCTGGCGATCGACCCCCGGTTTATCAGCGACTTTAACCGCCTGAGCTTTGAGCTGGTGGGACACTACGCGAACATCTGCGAAAATCCGGCTAACAGCACCATCTGGCTCGATATTGGCAAAGAGAGTGGCCTGGATCTGACGCTGCAGAAGCTGCCGCTGAAAAACGATCTCTCCCATTTCCCGGAGCCTTTCTTTGACGCGCGCGATAAGCGGCCGCTGACGCTGCCGATGGTGTTTGCCGCCGAGCCGGACATCAAGCAGCAGCGTGCCGCCGCCATCCTCGCCTCCTGGTTCGGCAGCAAAGCGGCCTGGCGCGGACAGCGTTTCCCGGTGCTTTACGATCGGCTGCCTCAGCAGCAGCATGCGGTGGTCTTTGCCACCAACGATGCCCGCCCGACGTTCCTGAAAGATCGGCCTCCGGTAATGAAGCCGACCGTGGAGATGATCAGTCAGCCTGACAACCCCTATGAGAAGATGCTGCTGATCCTGGGGCGCAACGACGACGACCTGTTGACGGCGGTGCAGGGGATTGCGCAGGGGGAGTTGCTGCTGCGCGGCGAGACCTCGACCATCGATCACGTCACGCAACTGGCACCGCGTCAGCCCTACGATGCGCCTAACTGGGTGCGCACCGACCGCCGCACGACGTTTGCGGAGCTGTCGCAGTATGAGAACCAGCTGCAGTCTGACGGTCTGCAGCCCAATCCGATCAGCCTGACGCTGAACCTGCCGCCCGATCTCTTCCTGGTGCGGGCGCGCGGCATTGATATGGATCTGAGCTATCGCTACACCTCGCCGCCTCAGCAGGATGGCTCGCGGCTGGCCGTTAACCTGAACAATCAGTTTATTCAGGACTATCCGCTGATACCCAAAAATACCGCCGGGCAGCAGCTGCTACATATTCCGCTGATTCAGGGCATGCTGGATAAGAATCGCGAGCTGCGCATTCCGGCGCTGCGGCTGGGCGTGGTTAACCAGCTGCGTTTCGATTTTGACTATGCCAACACCTTTATCGGTGGCACGGCTGACGGCCGCTGCGAAACCGTGACGCCGGTCGGCCATCATGTGGTGCTGGATGAGAGTTCCAGCATCGACTTCTCCGGCTATCGCCACTACATCGAAATGCCGTCGCTGCAGACCTGGGCAAACGCCGGTTTCCCCTTCAGCCGCCTGGCCGATCTCGCCCAGACGCTGGTGCTGGTGCAGTCCGATCCGGATGCGCAGCAGGTCAGCACGCTACTGAACGCGCTGGGTAATATCGGGGCACAGACCGGTTATCCGGCGCTGCGCGTGCAGCTCACCGATGACTGGAGCAGCGCGAAGAAGCAGGATGCGGATCTGCTGATGATCGGCGGCATTCCTGCCGATCTTCAGGATGACCAGCGGATCAGCGCGCTGGTGGAAGCGACCGCCAGCTGGCTGAAAAAACCGGTGCGCCAGACCGCTCAGCAGACGCAGCCGCTCAGTGCGGCTGAACGGACGGCGGAAAGTCGTACCGCGATAGGCTCCCGTGGGCCGCTGGCGACCGTGATCGGCTTCCAGTCACCGTTCTACGATCAGCGCAGTGTGGTGGCGCTGCTGGCCGACGGCAGTCCGCGAAGCTGGCAGCTGCTGGATGAGGCGCTGGAGGACAGCGGCAAGCGCAGCGCGATTTCCGGCTCCACCGCAATTATCCGCGAGTCGGGCGTTAACAGCCTTCGCGTTGGCGAGACCTATTTTGTGGGCCATCTGCCGTGGTGGGAACGCCTCTGGGCTACGCTTGCGACCCATCCGTTCTGGCTGGCGCTCTGCGCTGTGCTGGTGGTGGTGCTGTTCGCCATGCTGGTCTGGCGTCTGATGCGCCTGGTCGCACACCGCCGTCTGCTTGATGATGAAGATGAATAAGGCGCCTCTGCTGCGGGCGGGCGTCCTGATTGGTGCGCTGAGTGCGCTGCCGGGGCAGGCTGCGCCGGTCGACGGGCCGCAGGTTTCACCGGTCGACTGGCTGCTGACTCAGGTGCGAATCGGCGAATCGACCAATAAATATGAGCTGGTGCAGCAATCGCTCTACCGGCTGGAGAAGATAGACCCGGACAATCCCCAGGTGCTGGCGGCGCGTCTGCGGCTGGCGCTGCATCAGGGCGATCTTACGGCAGCACAGACGCTGCTGGATCAGCTCAACCGGCAGGCTCCTGGCTCGGCGGCGGCGCGTGAGTCGGCGGCGGGTCTGCGCATGATGTCTCCGGAGGGACGGCAGCAGCTGCAGCAGGCACGACTGCTGGCCACCTCGGGCCGTCTGGCGGAGGCGAAAAACGCCTACGACGCGCTGTTCAGCGGCGTGTTTCCCGATCCGAACATCGCGCTGGAGTACTGGCGGCTGCTGGCGCGTCTGCCCGGCCAGCAGGATCGGGTCTGGCAGCAGCTGCAGGCGCTGGAGCAGCGTTATCCCGGCAACGTCGGGGTCGGCCTGCAGATTGCCCGTATGGCGTTCGACCGGCAGCAGCCGGACCTGGCCACCGCGCAGCTGACGCGGCTGGCGGAGAGCAGCGGCGGCCGTGATGCCGCGGCTGATCTCTGGCTGCAGCACATCAGCGATCAGACGATCAATGACAGCAGCGTGGCGCAGCTGAAAGCGTATCTGGCCGTGTTCACCGATGGCGATGCGCATCAGCAGGGCATGGAGGCGCTGAACAAACAGCAGAAGACGCTGGCCGATCCCGCCTACCGCGAACGGATGCGGGCGCTGGCGCTGGTGGAAGCGAACAATGTGAATCAGGCGATGAGCTCCCTGAACCGGGCGCTGAAGGCTAATCCTGAGGATGCCGAACTGATGGGCGCGATGGGGCAGACTCAGGCCCGCGCGGGCCATCGCGATGTCGCCGTTCTCTGGCTGGAGCGAGCCATCAAAGCGGGCCAGCAGAGCACGCTGGTCGGCAAATGGCAGTCGCTGCTGCAGACCAACCGGTACTGGCTGGCGATAGAGCAGGGCGATAAGGCGCTGGCGCAGCACGATATAAACGCTGCCGAGCGGCACTATCGCACGGCTCAGACGCTCGACAGCCGCGACAGTTACGCCCTGATTGGGCTGGGCGATGTGGCGATGGCGCGCAAAAACGGCGCCGGTGCTGAACAGCTCTGGCAGCGCGCGCGCCAGCTGGACGGCTCTAACATTACCGCCGTGCGTCGGCTGGCGGCGCTCTATCAGACGGTTTCCCCTGCCCGCGAAATGGCGTTTATCAATTCACTGCCGGCCGCGCAGCAGCGTACCCTGGCCGACACGCTGCGCGCCCTGCGCAGCGACAGCCTGCGCGCGGAGGCCGACGCCCTGGCACAGCAGGCCCGCTGGCCGCAGGCGGCGGAAAAATATCGTCAGGCGCTGGCGCTGGCACCGGATGATGTCTGGCTCAGCTACCGGCTGGCGGGCGCGCTGCGCAATCGTGGTGACGTGCAGCAGGCGAATGGGGTCATGCGCGCCGTGGCGCAGCAGCATCCGCAGGATCCCACCGCGCTTTACGCCACCGCACTCTGGTTCTCGGGTAACGATGACGAGCGTACGGCACTGGCTACGCTGCAGCGCCTGCCCGCCGCGCAGTGGAGCGGCGATATGCGCCAGCTCGCCGGCCGCCTGAAGCAGAATCAGATCTTTGCACAGGCCGACAGGCTGCGCGCCGCAGGCAATGAACCGGCGGCCATCGCGCTGCTTGAACAGCAGCCGGTTTCCGGCCGCCGCGATCTGACGCTGGCCGACTGGGCACTGGCGCGCGGTGATGCACAGCAGGCGCTGACGGGTTATGAGCAGGTGCTGTCGCGCCAGCCGGGCGACGGTGATGCGGCACTGGGACGCATTGAGGCGCTGGTTGCCCTGCAGCGTAACGCTGAGGCACGCCAGGCGCTGGCGCAGTTGCCGCCGGCAGAGTCGGGGCTGAATGCAGAGCGCCGCGTTGCGCTGGCGTGGCAGGCCGTGGGGGAGACCTCGCGGGCGGCCGGGCTGTTCGCCGGGCTGAAACAGCGCGCCGCGTCGCTGCCGCCTTCTCAGGCTAAGGCGCTGCTGTTCCGGGATGCGGCCCGGCTGGAACGTGCGCAGCAGCAGCCCGAACAGGCGCTGGCAGATTATCGGGAGGCGATGACGGCCAGCGGCATCGGGAGCGAGGGCAACCTCAGTCGCGCCACGCGCAACGATCCCCGGGATACGCGGCTGGAGCGCGGCCTTCGCAGCGACACCGCCGATCTCTACCGCCAGCAGCAGACCACGCTGACGCTGCAGCAGGACTACTCACGCAACAGCGGCACCGGCGGCATCTCAGATTTCACGGCACACACCACGATGCTGCAGGCAGAGCGCCCGCTGGCCGACGGGCGCGGCTTTCTGCGCGTGGATCGGGTGGATCTCTCGGCCGGTACCTTTGCCACCCGCAACGGCAGCATCGATGAACGCTTCGGCAGCTGTGACGACGCCAATTCGGGCGGATGTCGGGGGCAGACCCGCCAGCGCGACAGCGGCACGGCGCTGGGCGCAGGCTGGCACAACGGGGTCTGGTCAGCCGACCTGGGCACCACGCCGCTGGGCTTCGAGGTCACGAACTGGACCGGCGGCCTGAGCTGGAAAACGGATATCCGCGATCTCGGCGTGACGCTCACCGCCTCGCGCCGCCCCATTACCAGCTCGCTGCTGGCCTATGCCGGCACGCGCGACCTGGCCGCCAGCGGCGGCAAACGCTGGGGCGGCGTGGTGGCCACCGGGGGCAGCATCGGACTGAGTTACGATCAGGGCGGCGCACACGGCGTCTGGGGCGACATCAGCGCCCATCAGATCAGCGGTAAAAACGTCGCCGATAACAGCCGCGAGCGCCTGATGGGGGGCTACTACTACAAACTGATCAACAGCGACAATCGCCGCGCCACCGTCGGGCTGAACACGATGCTCTGGCACTATCAGAAAGATCTCAGCGACTACACGTTCGGGCAGGGCGGCTACTACAGCCCGCAGCAGTATCTCTCGTTTTCTGTGCCGGTGACCTGGCGGCAGCGAACGGAGAACTGGTCGTTTGATCTTGGCGGGTCGCTCTCCTGGTCGCATTCCGCGACCCATGCGCAGCAGCGTTATCCGGTTAATCCGGGCTTTACGCTTGCCAGCAACCCCTCTTCCGCCAGCAGCACCGGCGGCGGTGTGGGCTACACGCTGCAGGCGGTCGTGGAGCGACGGCTGACGTCAGACTGGTTTATCGGCGCGGGTGTCGATATCCAGCAGGCGAAAGATTATACGCCGAGCCACGGTCTGCTCTATGTGCGCTACGCGGCCGGAGGCTGGGAAGGGGATCTCGATATGCCGCCGCAGCCCCTGATCCCTTACGCAGATTTTAAATAACCCCGGGCGGGAAAAAGCCGGACTTTTCAGACGGTAAAAAAGTCAGTTTATGGGATATACTGACCCGCATTCACCTGTCTGCTATCTGGGCTTTTTCATCCTCGGGAGAGAATTTTTGCGCGTAAGCCGATCACTTACGATAAAGCAGATGGCGACAGTTTCGCTGGTTGCGGTTATCGCCATCAGTATCTTTATCGTCATCCAACTGTTTCATTTTGTGCAGCAGCGCAGGATTGACTACGCCCAGCAGATGGAGAACATCGCCCACACCGTTCGTCAGCCGCTGTCGGAGGCGGTGCTGCGTGCGGATATCCCGCAGGCCGAACGCATTCTTCACTCCCTGAAACCGGCCGGGATTTTATCGCGCGCCGATGTGGTGCTGCCGAATGCGTTTCAGGCGCTGCACGCCGACTTCGAGACGGAAAAACCGGTGCCGCGCCTGGTGGCCCGGCTGTTTGAGCTGCCGGTCCAGATCACCCTGCCACTCTACTCGGTGGAGAACACCGGCATGCCGAAGCCGCTGGCTTATCTGGTGCTGCAGGCGAATTCAACGCGCGTCTACCAGTTTATCCTCAGCACGCTCTCGACCATGATTATCACCTATCTGCTGCTGGCGCTGATCCTGTCCGTGTCGATCAGCTGGTGCATCAACCGGCTGGTGGTGCATCCGCTGCGCAATCTCGCGCGCGAGCTGCAGGAGCTGCCGCCGCAGTCGATTCTGACGCATAAACTCGCCCTGCCGCCGAGCCACCGCGATGACGAAATCGGCATGCTGATCCGCAGTTACAACCGCAATCAGCAGGTGCTGGAGTCGATACACGATGAGATGAGCCGGCTGACCACCCATTTTGCCGTCACCGATCTGCCCAACCGCACCCTGTTCCTGGCGCTGGTCGAGCAGTTCATGTGCAATCCTGAACGGTCGCTGGGCCTGATGGTGATCCGCATCGAAACCCTGCAGGAAGCTAACGGCGTCCTGAGCGACGAGCAGCGCGATACGCTGATGCTGACGCTGGTGGAGAAGATCCGCCACACGCTGGATGACCACACGCTGCTGGCGCAGACCGGCGTCAGCGATTTTGTCCTGCTGATGAAGCGCGCCAGTAATCCGTTCCGCGCGCTGCGTCTGGCGCGCAACCTGATGATTCGCCTGAATCAGCCGGTCAATCTGCATCAGCTGCAGCTGCGACCCAACGTCAGCATCGGCCTGGCGCTGCGCGACGATCAGCCGCTGAGCGCCAATGAGCTGCTGGACCGCGCCACCTCGGCGATGATGTCGGCCCGTCATCAGGGCAAAAATCAGATCCTGTTCTTCGACGCTGCGCTGACCGAACGCGCGCAGAAGCGCCTGACGCAGGAGCATGACATCCTGCAGGGGCTGCACGACGAGCAGTTTGCCCTCTATCTGCAGCCGCAGGTCGATATGCGCACCGGCACCTTAACCGGCGCGGAAGCGCTGCTGCGCATGCGCCAGCCGGATGGCAGCTACGGCCTGAGCGAAGAGTTTATCGCCAGCGCCGAAGAGATTGGGGTGATCAGTGCGATTGGCCGCTGGGTGTTTGAGGAGGCGTGTCGCATTCTGGCGGGCTGGCAGCGACAGGGCATCATGCTGCCGCTGAGCGTCAATATCTCTGCGGTGCAGCTGCGCGATAACGGTGTGGTCACGCATCTGCAGTCGCTGCTGGCGCGTCATCGCATCGCTCCCGGCACGCTGGTGCTGGAGGTGACCGAAACGGCGCAGCTGGAAGATGCACAGCAGTCGATGTCGATGCTGCGTATGCTCCAGCAGACCGGCGTGGCGGTAGCCCTGGACGATTTCGGCATGGGCTACTCCAACCTGAACTATCTGCATCAGCTGAAAGCGTTGCCCGTGAACAAGCTCAAGATGGATCGCAGCTTCGTGGCGGCGCTGCCGGACGATGACACCATGGTCTGCATCGTGGCGGCCATCGCCGAGATTATTCATCTTGAGGTGATCGCCGAAGGCGTGGAAACCGCCGAACAGCGCGACTGGCTGCTGGCGCGCGGGATCGCCATCGGACAGGGCTATTTCTACGCGGAAGCCCTGCCGGTCAGCCGCTTCAATGCGCTCTGGATCGAAAAATCCTCACCGGCGCAATAATTGCCTGATTCATTGATTTTGCGAGAATTTTAGTTACAAAACCCCTTGCTGAAGCGTTTCAGTTCAGAAATACGACCCCAGGGTTTCCTGGGGCTTTGTCACCCTGTATTAATCACGTAAACAGAGTGTTATTTTCGGGTTACTGTCAGGCGCCACCCCGGTTGCCCGTCAGTCACAATAACAAATCCGACAACATCACCTCATGGCGTTAGTGGACACCTGTTTATGAAAACCTCACTTTTTAAAAGCCTTTATTTCCAGGTGCTGATGGCGATTGGCATCGGCGTTTTGTTAGGCCATTTTTACCCGGAATTAGGGACCCAGATGAAGCCTCTGGGAGATGGCTTCGTTAAATTAATCAAGATGATTATCGCCCCGGTTATTTTCTGTACCGTGGTGACCGGTATCGCGGGCATGGAAAGCATGAAAGCGGTTGGCCGGACCGGCGCCGTTGCGCTGCTCTATTTTGAAATCGTCAGTACCATCGCGCTGATTATCGGCCTGATTGTGGTGAACGTGGTGCAGCCGGGTGCCGGAATGAACGTCGATCCGGCCACGCTGGATGCCAAAGCCGTGGCGGTGTATGCGCAGCAGGCCGAGCAGCAGGGTATCGTCGCCTTCCTGCTGGATGTGATCCCCAACAGCGTGATTGGCGCCTTTGCCAGCGGCAACATTCTGCAGGTCTTGCTGTTTGCCATTCTGTTTGGTTTTGCCCTGCATCGTCTGGGTAACACCGGCACGCTGATCTTCAACGTGATCGAAAGCTTCTCTAAGGTGATTTTCGGCATCATCAACATGATCATGCGTCTGGCACCGATAGGGGCATTTGGCGCGATGGCCTTCACCATCGGTAAATATGGCGTGGGTTCGCTGGTGCAGCTCGGCCAGCTGATTATCTGCTTCTATATCACCTGTGTGCTGTTTGTCGTGATCGTGCTGGGGCTGATTGCCCGCCTGTTTGCCGGCTTCAGTATCTTTAAGTTCATTGCCTATATCAAAGAAGAGCTGCTGATTGTGCTGGGCACCTCCTCATCCGAGTCTGCGCTGCCGCGCATGCTGGATAAGATGGAAAGGCTGGGCTGTAAGAAGTCGGTGGTGGGGCTGGTTATTCCGACGGGGTACTCATTTAACCTGGATGGCACCTCGATCTACCTGACCATGGCCGCCGTGTTTATCGCGCAGGCCACCAATGCGCACATGGACATCTTCCATCAGATTACGCTGCTGGTGGTGCTGCTGCTCTCCTCCAAAGGAGCCGCCGGGGTGACCGGAAGCGGCTTTATCGTGCTGGCGGCGACGCTCTCGGCGGTAGGTCATCTGCCGGTGGCGGGTCTGGCGCTGATCCTCGGGATTGACCGCTTCATGTCTGAAGCGCGTGCTCTGACGAACCTGATCGGTAACGGCGTGGCGACAGTGGTGGTTGCGAAGTGGGTCGATCAGCTCGATCACAAACAGCTCGACGACACCCTGGCAGGCCGGAATAAGGAGAATAAAGCGTCTGAATCTTCCATTTAATCATTGAATTTTACTTAAATCGCCACAAATGCCCGCTGTCGCTTGCCCTGACAGCGGGCATTTGCATAATGAACCCCACTTGTTTTTTTTGACGTTTTTCACTTCGCTGCGCGACATCCTGAACTTCCTGTGGTCAAACACTTTGTTGTTGGATAACAGCGCGATTCGGCGCCCGCCGATTCGTTAATAACAGCGGCTCTACGCGCCAGTGATGACAATATTTGAATTATTTGAGTAGGGGTTCACATGCAGGGCACCAGAATTCGGCTTTTGGTTGGTGGATTAGTGCTGGCTGCGACCAGCTATGGTCTCCAGGCAGAAACGCTGCAACCGGATCCGGCCTGGCAGGAAGGCAAGCTGGATAATGGATTTAACTGGCAGTTACTGGCCACACCGCAACGCCCCAGCGATCGCATCGAACTGCGGCTGGTGGTGAACACCGGGTCGCTGGTGGAGAGTGCGCAACAGACCGGCTTCAGCCATCTGCTGCCGCGTCTGGCGATGGTGCACAACACCGCGCTGGATACGCAACAGCAGCGCGCGCTATGGCAACAGGCGATGGATCCTCAGCATCCACTGCCGCCCGCGATCGCCTCCTATGATTACACCCAATATAATCTGAGCCTGCCCAACAACCGTCCCGAGCTGCTGAAAGAGGCCCTGAACTGGCTGGCGGCCACGGCGGGCAACATGGCCATCACCGATGCGGTGGTGAATACCGCGCTCAGCGCCTCCGATCCGGTCGTCACCTGGCCGAAAGATCCGCAGGATGTCTGGTGGCGCTATCGCCTGAAAGGCTCTGCGCTGCTGGCTCACGATCCCGCCGCACAGCCGCGTGCGCCGGTGGATTTAACGCAGCTCAACGACTTTTATCATCAGTGGTACACCCCGGATGCGATGACGCTCTATGTGGTTGGTAATGTCGACAGCCGCAGTCTCTCTGAGCAAATCAACAAAATCTTCTCGCCGTTAACCGGCAAACGCGATGCGCCTGCGCCTCTGCCTACCCTGTCGCCGCTGCCGCACGAGCCGGTGAACCTGGTCAGCGGCAACATGACGCAGGATCGTCTGTCGCTGGTGTGGGATACGCCGTGGCAGCCGATTCGCGACTCCCAGAATCTGCAGCGTTACTGGCAGGGCGATCTGGCGCGTGAAGCGCTGTTCTGGCATGTCCAGCGCGCCCTCAGTGACAGCAAGGCGCAGGGTATCCAGGTCGGCTTTGACTGTCGCGTGCTGTATCAGCGTGCGCAGTGCTCCATCAACATGGATGGCCGCAACGACAGTCTGGCGCAGAATATGAGTCTGGTGGCGCGTGAGCTGGCAAACGTGCGTGACAAGGGCTTACCGCAGGAGGAGTTTGATGCGCTGATGGCGCAGAAGCTGCTGGAGCTGAACAAGCTGTTTACCACTTACGCCCGCACCGACACCGACGTGCTGATGAGCCAGCGGCTGCGCTCCCAGCAGAATGCCGTGGTCGATATCGCCCCTGAGCAGTATCAGAAGCTGCGTCAGACGTTCCTGGCCGGGCTGACCCGCGAGCAGTTAAACCAGGAGCTGCGCCAGCAGCTGACGCAGGAGCTGATGATGGTGCTGATCCAGCCGGAAGGCGAAGCGGAAACCAACGTCAAAAGCCTGCAGAACAGCTGGGATAAAGTGATGGCGCCGTCAACGGCACCGGCGACCGGCAATGAAACCAGTGCGCCGGATAGCAACGTCAAAGACGTTCCGCCCGCCGCGTAACCTCAGGTCTTTGCCCTGAGCCACTCGGTCACTAACATGGGCCAGCTGGCAAGGGGCAGGTCGGCCACGCCACGGATACCAAATCCGTGCCCGCCTTTCTGATAAAAATGCACCTCTGCCGGGACCTTGTGTTCACGCAGTGCGCCAAAAAACGCCATGCTGTGGTTCACCGAAACGGCTTCGTCGTCGGCGGCGTGGATCAGCAGCGTCGGCGGCACCAGAGGATGAACGCGGGTTTCCAGCGAGTAGGCCTCAATCGTTTTCTGATCGGGCCATGCGCCCAGCAGACGGGTTCGCGCCCCTTCATGCGCGATGCCGTCACGCATGCTGATCACCGGATAGACCAGGATCATCGCATCGGGACGCGGAGAGAAGTTTTCTGCGCCATCCTGCACCGGATAGAGTTTCTCCGCAAAGCGCGTGCCCAGGCTGGCCGCTACGTGTCCCCCCGCTGAAAAGCCCATCATAACGATATATTTGCCGTTAAGACCGCGCTGTGCCCGTTCACGCAGGACGCGCACGGCGCGCTGCGCATCCGCCAGCGGCGCGTCGGGACCTTCATGATGGCCATCATAGGGCAGGCGATAGGTCATCACCGCCAGGGTGTAACCCATCGAGGTAAAAAAGGTTGCCAGGGCGCTGCCTTCGCGGTCGATCATTACCCGCTGATAGCCCCCGCCCGGTGCGACCAGCAGGGTGATACCGTTGGATTCGACGGGATGCCAGAGTGCGATCTCCGGGCAGCGCACACCGGTGGCCGCGCGATCGTAAGGTTCATACTCTTTTGCCATATCGACAATCTGCGGCTGTGCGCGTGAATCGCTGGCGCCAGGTGCATCACCGTGTGGCCAGATATTAATAATTTCTGTGTGCATAAATAGATCCTGATGCGAAGAGTCTTTTAATTTTTTGTTCGCGGCCGGAGAGAACAGCGTCCTGCTGTCTTTTGATTAAAAGATGGTCTTTTTTCAGGCGGTCGTCCATCCGAAAAGGGTAAAACGACCCAGATTCGGACTATGCCTGGTGGCCGATTTATTCGGGTAACTGATTAATATTAATCAATAAATTATAAGAGGGGTTTAAGCGGTTTGCCCGCAGTGTGACCGATTTAAATCACAATTTTTCTGCTTAATCTAAATGGCCGGAAGAGGTCACTTTATTAGCCAAAATTTGCCGGATATCGCACTGCCCGCGCATAAGAGGGAATAATGATTCCGGCGGCAGAATGATGTTTATTGCGCGGCTGAGGCTAACGTACCAGTCTCATTTGAGACTGATTGGCCTTATTCAGCCGCACGCAGTTTCCTGTTGGTTGATGCGGTTTAACATAAGATCGCCCGTTCCTTCACAACGGTAAGATTCATAGCATGTCTGATAACGATCTCTCTACCCGCGAAACCTTTCGTCGTCTGTGGCCGACGATTTCTCCGTTTAAAGCGGGGCTGCTGGTCGCGGGGCTCGCCCTGATCGTCAATGCCGCCATCGATCCCTTTATGCTGACCCTGCTCAGGACGCTGCTGGACGACGTGATTGGCAAAAATAAGCGCGGTATTCTGCTCTGGATGCCGCTGGTGATTGTCGGGCTGATCCTGATCCGCGGTGTCAGCGGCTATATCTCCAGTTACTGCATCGCCTGGGTGTCGGGCAACGTGGTGATGACGCTGCGCCGTCGCCTCTTCAGCCATATGATGGGGATGCCGGTCGCTTTCTTCGATCAGCAGTCGACCGGCACGCTGCTTTCCCGCATCAGTTACGATTGCGAGCAGGTCGCCGCCTCCTCATCCGGTTCGCTGGTGACGGTGGTGCGTGAAGGCGCCTCTATTCTTGGCCTGTTTGCGATGATGTTCTATTACAGCTGGCAGCTTTCACTGATCCTGCTGCTGCTGGCCCCCATTGTGTCGCTGGCGATCCGCATCGTCTCCCGGCGTTTCCGCCACATCAGCAAAAACATGCAGAACACCATGGGACAGGTGACCACCCATGCTGAGCAGATGCTGAAAGGGCACAAAGAGGTGCTGATGTTTGGCGGTCAGCAGGCGGAAACCACCCGCTTCGGACAGGTCAGTAACACGATGCGTCGTCAGGGGATGAAAATGGTGTCGGCGACATCGCTCTCCGATCCCCTTATTCAGCTGATCGCCTCTTCTGCGCTCGCCTTTGTACTCTACGCGGCCAGTTTCCCGTCGGTGATGGCCACGCTGACGGCGGGCACCCTCAGTGCGATTTTTTCCGCCATGTTGATGCTGATGCGGCCCTTAAAGTCGCTGACCAACGTTAATGCGCAGTTCCAGCGCGGGATGGCCGCCTGCCAGACCCTGTTCACGATCCTTGATACCGGACAGGAGAAAGATGAGGGCCGCCGGGTCGTGCAGCGCGCCAGCGGATCGATTGAATTCCGCGATGTCACCTTTACCTATCCGGGCGCGGAAAAGCCGGCGCTGCGGCAGATCAATCTGACCCTGCCCGCCGGTAAAACCGTGGCGCTGGTGGGGCGATCCGGTTCGGGAAAATCCACCCTGGCCAGCCTGCTGACGCGGTTTTACGACATCGACAGCGGCGAAATTTTACTGGATGGTCACGATCTGCGTGAGTACACCCTGGCTTCGCTGCGCGAGCAGGTGGCGCTGGTCTCTCAGCATGTTCACCTGTTCAATGACACCATCGCCAACAATATCGCCTATGCGCGTACGGCCGTGTTCAGCCGGGAGGCGATCGAACACGCGGCGCGGATGGCGCATGCGCTTGAGTTCATCAATAACATGGAGAACGGGCTGGATACGGTGATCGGGGAAAACGGGGTACTGCTGTCGGGCGGGCAGCGCCAGCGCATCGCCATTGCCCGTGCGCTGCTGCGCGACAGCCCGATTCTGATCCTGGATGAGGCAACCTCCGCGCTGGATACCGGGTCTGAACGCGCGATCCAGTCAGCACTGGAGACGCTGCAGCAGAACCGGACCACACTGATTATCGCCCACCGGCTCTCGACCATCGAAAAGGCCGACGAGATCCTGCTGGTTGAAGAGGGGGAGATCGTGGAGCGCGGCTCGCATCAGCAGCTGCTGGAGAAAAACGGCGCCTATGCCCGGCTCTATCAGATGCAGTTCAGTCAGCCGCGTTGTGCGTAAAACCAGCCTGTGCCGGGTCAGGTTCTGACCGTTATCGCCCGCCCGCCAGAAAATGCGTCCGGAGGCGCACTGTTCTGGCGGGCTGCCTGTCATTCAGTCAGGCATCGCCTCCGCCGGGATAATCGCCCCGCGATGCTGGATCACGGTGCTGGCAAGCTGGTGTCCGCGCTGTGCGGCGGCGTCTGCGGCGGCACCGGTCAGACGGCGCGCCAGATAACCGGCGCTGAATGAATCACCGGCTGCGGTGGTGTCGATCACCTTCTCCTTCGCCAGGCGGAGCGCAGGAACTTCGATCAGCGGCGCATCATCGAGAGCCACCAGGCAGGCGTCCGCGCCCCGTTTAATCACGATCTCACGGGCACCCGCCTGGCGGGTGCGGGCGATAACCTCCTCCAGCGGCTGTTCGCCCCACAGCAGATGTTCATCATCCAGCGTCAGGAAGGCGATATCGGTATGACTGAGCATTGCGCGATAGGCGGCCTGTGCGCTAAGTCGATCGGTCCAGAGCCGCGGGCGGTAGTTGTTATCGAAAATCACCTGACCGCCGTTTGCCCGGCAGCGCGCCAGCAGCGCCATCAGCCGGTCACGACTCGCTGACGGCAGAATCGCCAGGCTGATGCCGCTGAGATAGAGGTAATCGTAGTGGGTGAGCTGTTCGGCGATCGCCGCCGATTCCGGGCTGTCGAGCCAGTAACGCGCTGCCGCATCGCTGCGCCAGTACCAGAATGTACGTTCACCGTCGGCATCCGTTTCAATGACATAGAGTCCCGGCATTTTGTTGCTGAGACGCTGGATCAGGTCGGTGTTGATCTGCTCCTGCTGCCAGGCGGCGATCATCTGGTCGCTGAACGAATCGGTTCCCAGTGCGGTAACATAATCGACCCGCAGCTGCTGCGTATCAACCTGGCGGGCGAGATAGACGGCGGTGTTAAGCGTATCGCCGCCGAAACCGCGTTTAATGTTCTCACCCTTTTCAGACAACTCAATCATGCATTCGCCAATGATGGCGATTTTCTTTTGCGTCATGGCTCGGAACCCCCAGTGAAATATCACGCTAGTCTCGCGTCTGGTATGGCAGACGTCAACGTTTTTAAAACAGCGTTTTAATTTAGCTTAAGGTGCTGAATAGTGCCGATCTGGCAGATAAGCGCGGCTAATTCCGGCCTGTTTTGCCGATTATCTTAACGAAATGGCTGATAAACTCCCGGTTTAATGTGGCCGGGCTGTTCATCGCATTATCACAGGCAACCCCGATAATCGCGGCAGCGTCACCCGTTTTGGGGACCAGTTACCCACCAGGAAAAAAAATGGTAATGGAGAGTATTCTTCAGAGGCTGCCGTCTTCAACTGACCTCAATCACTGCCCCGAAAGCCCGCTCTTCTGGCAACAATGTCAGCGGCACTATCGCTTTCAGCCTATCTACCGGGTAAGCGGCCGGTTGCTCGCCATTGAGCTGCTGACCGCCGTGGCTCATCCCGCCGCGCCGGACCAGCCGCTCTCTCCCGAAGCCTGGTTTGCCGGGCTCGATGTCGCGCAGCGCCTGAACGTGGTGCATGAGCAGCTGGATCTGCTCACGCAGTGGTCATCCTATTTTGAGCGCCATGCAGTGATGGCTTCGGTCAACATCGACGGGCCTTCTCTGCTCGCGATCCAGCACCAGCCCGTGATTCGCCGTCTTATCGCCCGTCTGCCCTGGCTCCGTTTTGAGCTGACTGAGCATCAGGCGCTGCCGCAGCCGGAAAAAGTGGCGAAGATTACGGAGCTGGGCCCGCTGTGGCTGGATGATTTTGGCTCGGGGATGGCAAATTTTTCGGCGCTGACCGAGCTGAAGTATGACTACATCAAGTTATCGCGCGACCTGTTTATGCTGCTGGACAGCAGCGATGAAGGGCGCGGCCTGTTTCCGATGCTGCTGGCGCTGATCAACCGCTACTGCAACGGCGTGATCGTGGAGGGCGTCGAAACTGAAGCGCAGTGGCAGCAGGTTAAAGC